>JABFST010000017.1 GCA_013140465.1 Methylococcaceae bacterium | reverse complement strand
GCCTTCGATACTTAAAAAATGTTTAAGCTTGCCTTCGGCATTGAGTTGTAGGTTTGGGCTCATGCTTAGTCCGCCGCCTCTAAGGTTTGCAGTTCGATAGCCAAAGGTTCGGGGCCGGTCAGTTTAATGCGTTGCTTGGCGTTAAGGGTGATGCTGGCCCCCACACAATCGGGGCTGATCGGGATTTGCTTGCCGTCGCGTTCAATCAACACGGCTAGCAGCACTTGCCGGGGGCGACCGTAATCGAATATTTCATTCAGCGCGGCGCGGATAGTACGCCCGGTATAAAACACATCATCCACTAAGATAATGTCGCGGCCTTCAATCGTGGACGGCAATTGGCTGGGCTTAACATTGGGATTGACCCCAATTTGCGAAAAATCGTCGCGGTAAAACGAAATGTCCAATAGCCCTAAGGGTTCTTGGATAGCCAAGCGTTGGTGCAGTTGCTCGGCTATCCAAACACCGCCGCTGCGTATGCCTATCATCAGGGGATCGTGCAGTTGCCGTGCTTGCACTGCTGTTTTTACTTGGTTTTCCAGGGTATTGATGAGGGTAGTTAGGTCTAGCACTTGCTTATCCTTGTCGGTTCATTTAACCAGCTTTGTAAAATCAGCTGGGCGGCGAGTTGGTCTTGAACTTCCCAGAGTTTGCTGGCGTTCACGTTCACTTCATCAAACAAAAGCTGTTTGGCTTCAAAGGTAGTTAAGGCTTCATCTTGTTGGTAAACAGGCAGTTGGTAACGGCCTTCCAATTGGCGGCAGAATTTTAACATGCGCGGCGTAATCACGTTGTCCGAGCCGTCGTTTTGTTTGGAGATGCCCACTACCAAACCCACTGGCTGCCATTCTTTAATCAATTTGCTGATGCCATCCCAGTTGGGGACTTGGTTGTAGGAACGCAGGGTTAGCAAAGGGCTGGCAGTGGCGGTTTGGGTTTGTCCTACCGCCACGCCGATTTTTTTGTTGCCAAAATCAAAACCTAAATAGGTGTCGCCTGATATTTTGGAGGCTAGGGGGTCGCGTTTGGAGTTTATAGGCATGATAGGTTGTTGGGGTTAGGGCATGGATATTTACATGAGTCGAATGCCCCTCTCCCCAGCCCTCTCCCTAGGGAGGGTGTCGTAAAAGCCTGTATGTAGGTTGGGTTAGCGAAGCGTAACCCAACAAAATCAGAATGTTATGCTTCATTACATGGTGAACAACCGACCTTTTACGACACCCTCCTAGGTGAGAGGGGGCTGTGCGCAACTTCTCATTCGTTGTAGGCAATAGTGGTAGACCTGCCACTCATGAGAAGTTACGCTGTTGCACTGTAACTTTATGTTTTTAAAGTTTTTAAAACGAGTCCGTCCAGAAGCTAAGCCTGTCAGCCATGCCCCGCAGGTGCGGTAAGTTGGTTAATGTCGATGCCAATTTGTCCGGCTGCGGCTTGCCAGCGTTGGCTGACGGGGGTATCGAACAACACTTGCTGCCCACAGGGCGAATTTAGCCACGCATTCGCCAATATTTCCTGCTCTAACTGGCCTTCTCCCCACCCGGCATAGCCTAAGGCGATCAGATATTGCTTAGGGCCTTCGCCTACGGCAATGGCTTCAATCACATCGCGGGAAGTCGTCAGGGAAATGCTGTCAGACACCAATAAAGTGGCATCCCAACGGCTGCCCGCCGTATGCAAGACAAAACCACGGTCTTGCTGCACAGGGCCTCCGGCAAAAACTGGGGTTTCTGCGGCGAGCAAGTCGGTGACGGGAATTTTCATTTGCGTAAAAATATCGCCCAGCTTCATTTGCGCAGGTCGGTTGATGACGATACCCAAAGCCCCTTCTTGGTTGTGCTGGCAGAGGTAAGTGACCGTATGAAAAAAATGCGGGTCAACCAGATTGGGCATGGCAATAATAAACTGGTTATTTAGGTAGTTTGCTTTATTCATAAGTATCGACAGTGGTAGTGACTTAAGCAACGCTATTATTGGGCCATTTGTTGTGGATGCAAAGTATAAAAACGAACTAAAGGCCATAGCGGTTAGCTTTTAATGGGCGACAAAGCCCGATTGGTCAGAAAATCTCCATACACGGCTCATCACCAGCACATCCAGCTCTTTGCGTAAGTCTAAGGGCAGGGCGGGAAAGGGCGCACTCATACGGACAATTTTTTTCGCGGCTTCGTCTAAAGCCGGATTGCCCGAAGAGCGGCTGATGCGTATGCTGTAAATGCTGCCATCGGCTTTGATGCCCACATCCATTGTTAATGTACCCGAAAAATTCATTTTAGCCGCCACTTCGGGGTAGTTAAGATTGCCCGTGCGCTCAACCTTGCTCTCCCAATCTTGCATGTATTGGGCGGCAAGGTATTTATGTGCGCTGACCGAATTGACAAATTTGATTCGGGATTCTTCTGCGCTAGGGGGGCGTTGCCTGATTTCCGTCACATATTGGGCTATTTTTTGCTGTAGGGCTTCTGCTGTCAGGTGTGGGCGGTCATCTAGTTCTTTAACCTCGGGCTTAGGATCTTCGGCCTGTTTGTGGGCAACCGCCACCTTTTTTTCAGATTTGGCTTGGGTGATGACTTTAGGGGCCGCCACGGGTTTGGTTTGTGGTTTGCTGGGTTTGGGTACGGTTTTTTTGACGGGCAGCTCTTCACCAGCACCGATGCTAGGGAGTTGCTGTGCAGGTGGCTCGGCTTTCTTCTGGACAGCATCGCCCGCCCCCACTTGGTTGTCCTGCGCCAAAAAATTAGCTTTGGGTGGGGCTTTGGGCGTAGGTATGTTGACCAGGGTAATGTCTATCGCCTTATTGATTTTTTCGGTTTGCGGAACGGTAAAGTTTGTCCCCAACACGAACGCCACATGAATAATCGCCGCGACAAACAAGGCCAATAATAAGGAATCATTACTGGACAAGGTTCTTGTCGGCGTAAAAACAGTTTTGTCACTCATAAACGCAACGCGCTTTCGATATGATCCATCAGCAGCCCTGCAATATTCAGCCCAAATTGCCGGTCCAGCTCTTGCACGCAAGTGGGGCTGGTGACATTAATTTCGGTCAGCTTATCGCCTATCACATCCAAACCGACAAACACCAAGCCTTTTTCGCGCAAGGTAGGGCCCACTTGTTGCGCTATCCATTCATCTTGCGCCGTTAAAGGACGGCCTTCGGCACGCCCACCCGCCGCGAGGTTGCCGCGCGTTTCGCCTTGGGCGGGAATACGCGCCAACGCGTAAGGCACAGGCACGCCGTTAATCACCAAGATACGCTTGTCGCCGTCTTTTATCGCGGGCAAATATTTTTGCGCCATCACATAACGGCTGTTGTAATGGGTCATGGTTTCCAAGATCACGCTCAGGTTCGGGTCGTCTTGGCGTAAATGGAATATCGACGTGCCGCCCATGCCATCTAAAGGCTTTAAGATAATCTCGCCTTGCTCCTGCAAAAACGCGCGGATCCGAGCTGGCTGCCTTGCCACCAGCGTTTCGGCGCAACATTGCGGAAACCACGCGGTAAACAGCTTTTCATTGGCATCGCGCAACGATTGCGGCTTGTTGACCACCAACACGCCCATGCTTTCGGCACGTTCCAGCAAATATGTGGCGTAAATATATTCTTGGTCAAACGGCGGATCCTTGCGCATTAAGATCACATCGAGCTCATCCAACGGGATGTCTTGTTCTGACACGAACTGATGCCACTGCATAGGATCGCGTTGCACGGTCAGCGTCCGCGTTCTCGCGTAAGCCCTGCCGTTGCGCAAAAACAAGTCGTTCAGTTCCATATAATGCAGTTCCCAGCCTCGGGCTTGGGCTTCAAGCAACATGGCGAAACTGGTGTCTTTTTTGATATTGATATGGCCGATGGAATCCATGACCATGCCGAGTTTGATAGGCATGAGTGTCCCGCGTTAAAAGCTTAAGAGGAAGGGTATCTGGTTTATTTTATAGATAGTTATTTACCTTGGGAAGAATTTTTGGTATAAAGACGGGCTAATTTTTATATTCCGGCACACCAAGAGGTTAATCATGTCCAGAGTCTGTCAGGTAACGGGTAAACACCCTGTTACAGGTAACAACGTATCACACGCAAACAATAGAACTAAAAGACGTTTCCTTCCTAATCTGCAACACCACAGATTTTGGGTAGAAAGCGAAAACCGTTGGGTACGCCTAAGAATTTCAACTAAAGCCATGCGTATCATCGACAAAAACGGCATAGACGCAGTATTGGCGGATTTGCGTAAAAGCGGCATTAAAGTTTAAGGGGATTAAAAATGCGCGATAAAATCAAACTTATTTCTACCGAAGGCACTGGTCATTTCTACACCACGACCAAAAACAAACGCACCATGCCTGAAAAAATTGAGATCAAAAAATTTGATCCCGTAGTCCGTCGGCACGTCATCTACAAAGAAGCTAAAATTAAGTAGTCTGCTTGATGCCTACTGCCTTAAGGTGCTGTCAACAGCCACAACTTAACTAAGTTGTGGCTGTGGCACTAGGCAAAAATCCCCACTCCTCGCTACGCTGTCCAGAACAACCCCACGCTTTATCTTAGCCTTACCCAAAGGCGCTTCATTGCCCACACAAACTCTCCAAAAAGCCATAAAATGCGGCTGCACTGGGGCAGTTGCCGTGTTGTGCGGCTTGCTCTAGCCTAAAGCCATAATGTTGGGTCATCCGCTTTGCGAAAACAGGCTTGCTACTGCCCGGGCCACGTTTATGGTGTTCGTCCGCCAACATTTTTAGCCGTTCCCACGGTAATGCGGGGGTTGTCTCAGGAAACTCCTCATAAATGCCTTCAACTTTCAGCCACTTGCCCAATGCTTCGGTATCGGCTAAAAACCATGCCTCAATCGCCTTAACGGCAACAAAAATGAGTTCGGTAAACACTGTGCCTATGCGCTTAATGACGGCTTGTTTGTCCACATCATTTTCCAAATCCGTTAAGATTACAATGTGGGTAGGCGTTTGTAACTGCAAGCGTGCAACTAAAGGCCCGATATGCTTGGGCAGTAAATTGCCGCTGCCATTGGCATTTTCTATCGGATGACAGGCCTGCAATTTTAGGCGGCCTAGTAATTGTTGAAAGTTTTCTGATTCCAGCAGTATTTTTTCGGTGTCGCCTTCAACTATAAAACCAATTTTTACCACGGCAAACCACCGTCAAACATATTCATCAGCCAAGCTTCGTCTAATTTAAGCCCATTTTCTGCAACAAAGCTTTGGGCGGCATGACTAAACACGGTTTTTCCGTCTTTTTTATCGACCAACCACAATTCCTTCGATTCGGCTGCTCGCACTACCGATTCATTGTGGGTGCTAACAAAAATAGGATGCTTAACTTGGGCATTATCACGCATTAAGTTCACCAGTTCAGCAATCGCTTTAGGATGGATACCGCGTTCAGGCTCTTCGATTAAGGTCATGCCTAAGTGTGTTGAGCGGTTCAAGACAGCCGTCATAATACATAGCGCGTAAATCGTGCCATCGGAAATCAGATGGGCGGGGAAAGCTTCTGTAGAGCCTTGTTCTGTAAATTTAATCAGGGTGCTACCGTCAAGTTTTTGGTGTTCCGTGCCAAGGTCCTGCAATCCGGGTACGAGCAAAGTCATCCATTCTAAAATTTGTTCACGGATGTCCGCCTCCTTTTCTAAGTCAGCTAACATCGCAGCTATATTGCGTCCGTCTTGATCCAGTTCGTTAGTGTCAGTATTTGCATGGTGAGATTGTTTTGCCTTTATTGGATCTATGCGATAAACAATAGTATTGGATAAAAAGCCGAGCAAAGAAGATGCTTCGGCAGTAAGGATCAACGCTGATATAAAAGCAGGGAAGCCAAGATATTGCTTATCTACGACGCCGTTGACATAACAGGTAACGGCTTCAGGATGCCGTGACATTAACAGACTACCATCAACAACCAAACGCTCTATCAGCGCGGGGGACTTATCCATTTGCTGAATTGTTAAGTCATATTGGACTGATTTTTCATCCAGAACCAAATCAAACCTCGCTGCGAAAACGCTGGCGTTTGGCTTGGTATGACAATGGACTTGCCCATAACCACCAAACTTGCGTAACGCCTCTATCACACCCATCCTGACAACGACGCTAACAAACGCCAAAGCATCAAAAAAATTACTTTTTCCGGAGCCATTTGCACCTGCAAATACACTGTAAGGCGACAAATCATTTAGCTCAACATCGGCAATGCTTTTAAAGCCGGAGATTTTGATTTGCTTAATAGTTGTTTGCATCCGTGTTTATGCCTTTATCACATTGCCCAGTCTGGCCTTAAACCGCCAGCGTGCTTCACCTGAGCAAAAAATTCTTCAACAACTCATGCCCGAATTCCGTCAAGATGGATTCAGGATGAAACTGCACGCCTTCAATATCCAGGGTTTTGTGGCGCACGCCCATGATTTCGTCGAGATTGCCTGCGGCATCTTGGGTCCAGGCGGTGACTTCCAAGCAATCGGGCAAGCTGGCTTGTTCGATGACCAACGAATGGTAACGGGTGGCGGTAAACGGGTTGTTAAGCCCGGTAAACACGCCGAGGTTACGGTGATAAATCGCCGAGGTTTTGCCGTGCATAATGCTTTTGGCGTGGATGATATTACCGCCAAAGGCATGGCCTATGCTTTGGTGACCCAAACAAACGCCTAAAATAGGGATAACCCCGGCAAAGGTCAAGATAGTGTCCACCGACACGCCCGCCTCTTTGGGCGTACACGGGCCGGGGGAGATGACAATCTTATCAGGAGCCAGTTGGGCGATGTCGGCAACGGTGACTTGGTCGTTGCGCACCACGGTGACATCCGCACCTAGCTCGCCCAAATATTGCACGAGGTTATAGGTAAACGAGTCGTAATTATCGACCATGACCACTTTTATTGCGCTCATACTTGCTCTCCTTCCAAGCCTGCTTCCGCCATACTGACGGCACGAAAAATGGCGCGGCCTTTGTTTAGGGTTTCTTCCCATTCACTGGTGGGTACGGAATCGTACACAATACCCGCCCCCGCTTGTATATAAAGGCGCTGGTCTTTAATGACCGCCGTCCTGATGGCGATGGCGGTGTCCAGATTGCCCGACCAAGCGATATAACCGACCGCACCCGAATAAATGCCGCGTTTGACGGGTTCGAGTTCATCAATAATTTCCATCGCACGAATTTTGGGCGCACCACTGACCGTCCCGGCCGGAAACGTTGCCGCCAACACGTCGAAGGCGTTTTTGCCGGTTTGTAGTGTGCCGGTCACGTTAGAGACAATGTGCATAACGTGGGAATAGCGTTCGACGATCATTTTGTCGGTCAGCTGCACACTGCCGATTTGCGCGACGCGTCCGGTATCATTGCGGCCCAAATCAATCAGCATCAAGTGTTCCGCCAATTCTTTAGGGTCGGCCAACAAGTCATGCTCTAGGGCGAGATCCTGCTCGGGCGTGGCACCGCGCCGACGGGTACCTGCAATAGGGCGTACAGTCACGGTATCGTCTTCTAAACGCACCAATATTTCGGGTGACGAGCCGACTATATGGAAATCCGCCAAATTTAAGTAAAACATATACGGCGACGGATTTAAGCAACGCAAGGCACGGTATAAGTTTAGCGGCGCAGCGGTAAAGGGGATGGACATGCGCTGGGACAACACCACCTGCATAATATCGCCGTCGGTAATGTAGTCTTTGGCTTTGCGCACAGCATCTTCAAAGCCTTGTTGGGTAAAACCGGAAATAAAATCAGCTTCTTCAACCACATGGGGATTGCTGTGTTTTTCGGGACGGGCGTGCAGCTCGCGCAAACGCACCGCCAACTCGGCGATGCGCGTTTGCGCGCGCTGATAGGCATCGGCTTCTTCGGGATTGGCATGGGTCAACAACAAGACTTTGCCGGACAAATTGTCAAACACCAAAATTTCTTCTGACACCATGAGCAGAATATCGGGACAGGCGAGAGGGTCGGCCTTGCCCGTAGCGCATAAGCGCGGCTCTATATAGCGGATGGTCTCATAGCCAAAATAACCGACCAAACCACCGTTAAAACGCGGCAATTCGGCAATGTCGGGTACGTTATAGCGTTGTTTGAACTGCTCTATCCACACCAGTGGCTGCAAGTGCGTCAGGCTTTCCTGTAACTCGCCGCCCACTTCGACACGGATGTGCTGGCCAGTAATTTTTACGACGGTTGAGCAAGGCAAACCAATAATGGAATAACGCCCCCATTGTTCGCCACCGTGTACGGATTCAAACAGGTACGAATAAGCGCCATCGGCCAGCTTAAGATAGGCACTTAAGGGCGTGTCCAAATCCGCCAAGACTTCGCGGCACACAGGGATGCGGTTGTAGCCTAGCTGGGCATAGTGGTTAAATTGTTCTAGGGTCATGGTGATTTAGAGTGGTCTATCAAAAACTCGGAGAATGCGCGTAGGGCTGGCCCAACAGGCATAAGGCACGTTTGGGTGATATGTAGGTGTGGGCTAGCTTTATCAATGGCTGCCATTAAGCCCATAGTCATCTCCGCCGCTGTTGCCGCGTAAATTTTCCGGCAAGAACTTGTCGAATTGTTCATCACAATCGGGCAGCTTTTCCATGTCTTTAATGGTTTTGGTGGTTTCATCGTAAACCGAGGTCAGCGTTTCGGGTGAACTTCGGTAGGCTTTGTGCAAATCGTATTGAAGCTTTTCCCGAGTGTTGCGGATTTCATCCACGTCCGCGATACCCGCACGCATATCGGTCAGCAATGACAAATATTTTTCGTGTACATTCCAGATGGATGAGGTGGCTTGTGCATGGTTTTGGGAAGCACCGATCAGGGTATAGCGTTTGATATAGACCGACATCGCCAATACCGCCACCGACGAGACCAGACTAGCGATACTCGCCGCCTTATTGCCTGTACCCACTGCCACACCTGCGAGTATGACCCCCGCCAGTGCAACAATAATCATCAACAACTTAATGCGGCTACATTTGCTGTTGACCAATGTGGCACATTGTTCATGTGCGATATGTGTCCAAACATAGCACTTTTTTATTTGGACTTCCAAAACTTTAACCTGAGGGCTTATTTCCATAAGTCTGACTCTCTTTGCAAAATAGGCAAGGGTACTAGCGCAAGGTTAGCGCAAGGTAGCGAAAAAACGGCATCTTGGTGCGTGGTGGTTTTTAGGTTTGCGCCATAGCCTTGTTTCCTGTTGGTAAGCGCAGAAAAGTCCGTCCATCGATGGGAATGGCCCCGCGCGGTTAAGGCCGCGTGGGGCCACGCTATTACCAATGGCTAAAACACCCGAAGGCGGATAGGTAATGCTCAGTTTCTGGTTATACTCAGCGGGTTTGGGATGGGCTTTAAGCCATGCCCTTAAGTGCTTAAAGTGCCTTTAGGGTTAAACCGCCAAGGCCAATTCCGCACGCATTTCGTCGATGACTTTTTTATAGTCGGGTTGGTTAAAAATGGCAGAACCTGCAACAAAGGTATCTGCACCTGCGGCTTTAATGGCGCGGATATTGTCAGCTTTAACGCCACCGTCAATTTCCAGGCGGATATTAAACCCGCTTTTGTCAATAATGCTTCTGACTTGGCGCAATTTATCAAGGGCGGATGGGATAAACGATTGTCCACCAAAACCAGGGTTGACCGACATCAGCAGGATTATGTCGATTTTATCCAACACATAATCCAAATAGTGCAACGGTGTGCCTGGATTAAACACCAAGCCAGCTTTGCAGCCATTATCTTTAATCAATTGCAGGGTGCGGTCAATATGCACCGAAGCTTCGGGGTGAAAAGTGATGATGCTGGCACCTGCCTTGGCAAAATCAGGGACCAAACGGTCTACAGGCTCTACCATCAAATGCACGTCTATCGGTGCAGTCACGCCGTGTTTTCTTAAGGCTTCGCAAACCAGTGGCCCGATAGTGAGGTTAGGCACAAAATGATTGTCCATGACATCAAAATGCACAATATCAGCACCTGCGGCTAAAACGTTATCCACTTCTTCACCCAATTTGGCAAAGTTTGCGGACAATATGGAAGGGGCAATCCAATTTTCATTCATGTTCATATCCTCTGTGTAAAATTATTTATTATAGCGTAAACTGCTGGGCGAACCTGCGCAAATAGGCGCAAATTTTCTGCACGGCGACTGGATGTAGGCATCGCTACACCCCTATACCTAGGCTTTTATCTATTGGCTAGGGTATTACGCACAGGCCACATCGTCTCGGCTGATCATTATAACGTTATTTTGTGGCTTAATCTTTGTTATCAATGCCGCAGTAAATCAATAATCAAGGAAATATTACCTATGAAACTGGTGACTTTTACCCATAACAATCTTATGCGGGTGGGTGCTGTGCTGGGCGACACCGTAGTGGACAGCTTAGGCGATGCCAACATCCCCACTACCATGATTGCGTTTCTAACTGCGGGCCGCCCTGCGTTGCAAGCATTACAAGCCTTGGCCGATAGCGGTCAGGCGCGTTTGGATTTGGCAGACGTCAAACTCCATGCCCCCGTGCCACGGCCCGGCAAATACTTGGCCCTCAGCTTTAATTATGCCGACCATATTGCCGAAACAGGCCACCAACGCCCCGAATACCCCAGTTTTTTTACTAAGCAAAGCAGCTGTGTCATCGGCTGTGGCGATGCCATATACCGCCCCAAAGTGTCTGACAAACTGGATTATGAAGGCGAATTGGCGTTTGTGATAGGCACGCGTTGCCGCCATGTCCCTATCGACAAGGCGCATCAAGTGATTGCGGGATTTATGATTGCCAATGATGTGTCGGTGCGCGATTGGCAGATGCGCTCGCCTACGTTTATGATCGGCAAATCCTTTGACAGCACCGGCCCGTTAGGCCCATATCTAGTGACGCCCGATGAAGTAGGCGACCCGCACAATTTGTCTATTAAGACCTGGGTGGATGATGACTTGCGACAAAACGGCAATACCAGCCAAATGCTGTTTAATTGCTATGAAATGATCGCCTATCTGTCGCAAGCGATGACCTTAGAACCGGGCGATGTCGTGACCACCGGCACGCCCAGCGGCGTAGGCGTAAAAATGCAGCCGCGCGGTTATCTTAAGCCCGGGCAGACCGTGCGTATAGAAATTACGGGCTTGGGGGTGCTGAGCAATCCCGTCGTCCAAGAACCCGATGATAACGAGCTTTATTAAGAGGACGGGTAAAGATGGACACGAGCTTTTGGCTAACGACTTGGGAACAAAATAAAATTGGTTTCCATCAACAAGACATCAACGCCTACCTCAAATCGTATTGGCAAGACTTAGGCACACCGCAAGCTTGCCGCGTGTTTGTACCCTTATGTGGAAAATCCCTGGATATGCTCTGGCTATGTGCGCAAGGCCACAGCGTGCTTGGGGTAGAGCTTAGCCCACTGGCGGTGCGCGATTTTTTTGCCGAACACGGCTTAACGCCCGAACACAGTGAAGAGCAAGATTTTTACCACTGGCAAGCCCATGCCTTAGCCATTCTTCAAGGTGATTTTTTTAAGCTTAGCCACGACCACCTAAACGGCGTTGGCGGGGTGTTTGACCGCGCCGCCCTCGTGGCTTTGCCACCAGAGCTGCGTAGCGCGTATGCCCGGCAGTTAATGCAGATATTGCCCGCTACCGCGAGCATGTTGCTGGTTGTTTTTGACTATGAACAAAGCCAAATGGCAGGCCCGCCTTTTGCCGTCAGTGCCAGCGAAATTCACGCGCTATATGGCGATAGCTATCACATCACCCTGCTAGCCGAACACGATGCCTTAGCGGCCTATCCACAACTGCAAGCGCAAGGGCTGGAGCAATTGCAAGAAAACGTCTATGTGCTAAGCCCGCGTGGCTTGAGCCTAAGTCAGAGTGGGTGTTAAGAATGCACGCGTAGCTTGTAAATCAACGCGATTTGCTGGTTATTACCGCAACGGCTATTAGGCGAAAAGTAAAAATAGGCTTGAAAAAATAAGGCGCGCCGCACGCGCCTAAAAAAGGTGGGGGTTGGATTGCGTCAACTGTAGGGTTGACTGATGGGGAAGGCGTGTACGGTTCGCCCTACTGGGACCAGTGCAGATAAACGAGGATGGGAAAGGGAAGTCTGCTTAGGCTGTTTTGGAAGCATCGGGCGTGCCACAGACGGCACGGTTTGATGCTTTCATTAGGGCAATGCGTAATGCCCCTGTTAAACTCGCCCCTAAACCTAGCCTAACGGCAAGGGCCGGCACTAAAATCATGGATGCAACAACTAAGCTGGTGCCTAATAACAGTGAGCCATTAGAGGCTTTTTTGGAGTCTGTGTGTGCTAATTGCTGATTCATTGTTCACCTTTGTTAAACATGTTAGTAACAAAACATGAATTCTATAAAGCATGAACGATGCCAAATAACTAACGGGCTGATTTACTTGGCTTTTGGTATTTTTTATGGGGTATAATTTTATTAAACTGTGTTATTTAACTTAATTTTTAAAAAAAATGTGTGGTTTAACTTGATTCTTATAACCTTTTTTAGATGGCACGAATTTTTTAGATAAAAAAAGCAGCAAATTCTGATTTTCTAATTTACAGTACCCCACCACCCTAACCCTACCCGACTCACGGGATTTTTCACCATGATGTTTGCCGCCCCTGCGGATGTACGCACCGCCCCCTCCGCTGACCCTTGCACCTTAAAAGCGGAACAGCTTAACCCCCAATGCCATTGCGTGTTGCTGAACAAGGCTGCGTTGCACAAAGCCTTGGGGCCAGTGCAAGAG
>JABFST010000359.1 GCA_013140465.1 Methylococcaceae bacterium | reverse complement strand
ATGCGCCAATGGGATAGGGACGGTACAGGAATCGCCATAACCCGTGGTCACGCCATAGATAACCCCTTCCTCGCGCAACAAGGTGTTGACAAACTCAGCACCTTTGTCGATACGCTTGATAAAACCCGCGTCATCGCTCAGCTGTAAGGCTTTGCTACGCTTGGCGATATGGCAAATATCGTCTATGCACAATCGGCCGCCATCGACTTTCACCTGTAGTTTAGTCATCGCCATGCTGCCAAAAATCGTAGAAATTAAACCATTGCAACGGTGCTTTTAAGCAATAGTGCTGGAGGCGGTCGGCGTATTGCTGGATGTACTGCTGCAAAGCGGCTTCCCGGTGTTTGCGCGGCAATATGATGCCGTCACTAAACCAATCAAAATATATGGTTTGCCGATGTTGGTGTTTTAAACAAAACAGCGTGTACACCGGACATTTTAATAAGGCCGCCAAGATGAACGGGCCTTGCGGAAACCACGCCGGATCACCCAAAAACTGGGCGCGTGAGGCACGGTCTAGCCCGCCCACAGGTGTCCTGTCCGCCGCAATCACCACCAATTCACCGGCCTCTATCTTGTCTTGCAACAACATAGCCGTTGCCGCGTTGGTGCTGGTCACTTGCATGAGGTTGACACGGTTGCTGATGGCATGGCGGTTTAATAAGGCGTTAAATTTGGGGGCGTGCTTGGTATGCACTAAAACATTGACGGTTATATCAGTACGCATACTGGCAATAGCCCGCATCACTTCTATATTGCCCAGATGCGAACCCAGCAATAACGCCCCGCGCCCTTGCCCAAGCTGGGCAATAAAAGCCTCACGACCATAACAATCTATGTCCTGTAGTGTGGATTTACCACTCCATACCGCCAGCTTGTCGATAATGGCGTTGGCAAAGCTGACAAAATGCACATAACTGTCAAGAGCCGATCCACGCAGCGGGTAGTCAGGTAAAATAGCCGCCACCCGCCGCAAATAATCACGGCTAGCTTGTCGTCCAGTCCGGTTGATTAGCCAATAATAGCTCACCACGGGATATAAGAAGATTTGCAAAATGCGCCGCCCACATATCAGGTACACCCGCAACAAAAACTTCATGCCCCAGATGATGCCTCTTTCCTCAAGCTGCGCCCAGTGGCTCATCGGCATTTTCTTAACAATAAGATAGGCAAGCGCCACAACATGCCCAGAAACAATTGCGCGTGTTTTTTAGAAATCAGCACGTTGTCTTGCAACATCCTGAAATGGGAAACGCCATCCAAGGGGTAACGCACATCCGTGCCAATATTGATGACCCCGACCCCCTGCCAATGCAGGCGCACGACGATCTCAATGTCAAAATCCATGCGTTGCCCCAGTCTTGTGCTTTGCACTATTTTATCGACAGCAACCAACGGATAGCAGCGGAAACCGCACATGCCATCGGCAATCGCGAACGACAAGGTGTTAATCCATATCCACAAATTGGTGAACTGGCGACCATAAAGGCGTTTTTTATGGGCACTGCCATCAAAACGCGGCGCACCCAAAATTAATTTATCAGGATGGGCGGCACTGGCGGCTAAAAATAGGCTGATGTCATCCAAGCAATGTTGTCCGTCGGCATCGATTTGGATGGCATGGGTAAAGCCTAGGCTTAACGCCAACTGCAAGCCCGTTATCACCGCCGCGCCTTTGCCGCCATTCTGGCTGCGCTCATGTAAGGTCAGCCAGTGCTGTTCTTGTGCAGCTAGCTCCCGCAATACCTCTGTACACTGGTTGGAACTGCCATCATTAATTAACAGGCACGGCAATTGAAAAGGCCGCAATGCAGCAATGACAGGGACTATCGCTTCTTGATGGTTATAGACGGGGATGACCACACAGGTTTTCATGCTGCCGCCCCATACAATAACCTGCCGGAACTATGTGCATCAGCACTAGAGCTATAATCAAAATACAATTTTCCGCTATCCGCATTCCAATTGAGCTTAAGGGTCAGCGTATCGCCAGGATGGATTATTTTTTTAAACTTGACCGCTTCCATACGCGTAAACGGTTGGATGATAGGAAAAAATAGCTTGCCGTAGCTTTGCACCCAAGCCAACTGGGCAACCCCCGGCAAAATGGGGTATTCGGGGAAATGCCCGTTAAAATACCGTAAGTCTGCTTGCACGCGTAAACACAATTCCACGCCGTCATCACCTTGGTTGAGATACTGCAATTGGGGAAATTTTCGGCTATCAAAAGCCCATAAGCCGTTTATCAGGGCTAAGTCCACTTTACCCTGCGCTGAAACAGGCAATGCCGTCACGAATAACCACTTTTTAGGCAAAACCACCTTTTCAAAGCGACGCAGCAACTGGCTTTTGAGCTGCTTGACCAACTCGCCACGCCCTAACGCCTTAATCAGGCCGATCCCCTGTGCCGACAAACTAACCACCGCCGCAACGCGTTCACGTTTGTCCTGCCAAATCCGGCAATGCGCGTTATCGACCAACTCCGACTGCTGTAAGGCCCGCTCCAATTCGTCCAAGGACAGGCGTTTTTCTTCAATTTTGACAATCCGGTCTTGCCGCCCTAAGACGCTAAAACGCCCGTCTTGCTGTAAGGCCAGTTGGTCTTGCAAAACATAGGGTTCGGCATCCGGCAAATAAGGGCTATGCAACACCAGTTGTTGATGCGCGTCCAACTCAATGCGCACGCCCGGAAAAGGCTGCCAATATTCGTCACAGGCTGGCTTGCGCCAAGCGATGCCGCCTGTTTCAGAACTGCCATAAATGTCGATGACTTGCTGGCTGCCCTGCTTGTCAATGTGCTGGGCAAGTTCAGGTGCCAACACGCCACCCGAACTAAAAATGGCTTTTAACGGCTTCATCTCGGCCCAAGGCGACAACTCATCCAAGCGTTTTAATTGCGCCGGACTCGCCACCCAATACGAAGGCCGCCCGGCTGCGGCTTTTAGCAAGGCTTCAGGGCTTAAATAAATGGCACTATGGAAAATGCGCTGATAGGCCAAAGGCCACAATACTTTAAACAACAAACCATAAATATGCTGATGGCTGACAGTTGCCAACACTTGGGCATCAGCAAGCCCCGCACCCCATTGCCGCTCTAGGGCATCCACCTCAGCTTGCAGTTGCGCTAGGGTTTTGGTGATGGCTTGCGCGGGCCCTGATGAGCCTGAGGTATAGAGTGTTAATTGGCTGTGTTGGGCATCTAATGCGGACAACGCCATTGCGCCCCCAGCATCGGGCAACGTAAGCGCCAAGCCTAAAGGCCAATCGCCTACTAAACAGTAGCCTTGTTGCCGTAAATTTTCTGCACTTGCCTGACAATTGTTAGCGGCTATCGCCACGCTCTTGTCCGAATGCCATAAAGCAAACAGCATCACGGCAAAAGGATAAGCCTGTTCATAAAACAACGCGTAGCCGGATTGGGGTTGCTGCCGCAGCACGGCGGCAAGCCCTGCGACCTGCTTACAAAAATCGGCCCTGCTAAGCAATTGCCCTTGGCAACAGGCCATCGGCAGGTCTGCATCAGGCTGCAAAGCATAATGGGAAAGTAAGTTTGGCATTGGCTCAGCCCGCATCTGCGGACATCCTTTTAAGCCGTACCCAATACTCACCCCCCATCAACGCCCCCATCAACAGATATGCAATACATCCGTTATATAAACTCCACCAATAAAATTCGGCCCATAACGCCGTGCCTAAGGCAAGCAAACCATTGGCGACAAAAAACACGCACCAGACTTGGGTCACTTTGCGGGTATAGTGGATGGCTTGGGCAGACAAAACAGGATGCTGTAGACGCGCCAAACGCTCGACGACGGGCGGCGGAAAATAAAGGCTCACCCAGAATAGGGCCAACAAGCTAAAATTCACCCAGACGGGATAGAAGCGCAAACTGATTTCGCTATTCTGCCAAACCGCAAAAATACCGTACAAAACCCCGC
Source organism: Methylococcaceae bacterium (assembly GCA_013140465.1). Lineage (GTDB taxonomy): Bacteria > Pseudomonadota > Gammaproteobacteria > Methylococcales > Methylomonadaceae > Methylobacter_C. The sequence goes on along the minus strand of JABFST010000359.1, from coordinate 8,885 downwards.
CTACCATGAACGCCCGATTGCCGTGTTTACTGCCGGATGAACATAAAAACCGCAAGCCCAATATCACCAACAGCACGGCGGCAATCTGCCAAGGCTGCACTAAATGGATACCCCAATAAACAAGAAAAGGATAGGACAGAAGGACCAGACCAACACTGCTGTCCAACAAACGGCGCCTCATTCCTGTATGAGCTTGCAGGTCGCGTCAACAACATCGGCTATCGTGCGCGAAGACTTAAAATCCTCGGGCCTGACTTCCCGCCCGGTGATTTCTTTCAGTTTCACGATCATATCAACCGCATCGATACTGTCGAAATCCAAATCCTCATACAAACGTGCACCTAAAGTAACCTTTTCCTCTTCAACCTCAAACATTTCCAACATAATGGTCTTAATTACATCAAAGACTTCGTCGCGATTATTCATATTTTACTTAAGCCCGCTTGGATTCAATAAATTCAGCCAGGTGTGCAACAGATGCAAATATTTTTTCGACATCATCATTTTCGGCATCAATCCGTACATCGTACTTTTTCCTGATAGCCAAACCCAATTCCAGCGCGTCAATGGAGTCCAATTCAAAACCGCCATTAAACAAGGCATCTTCGCTATCAATATCAGCCACGCTGAGGTCTTCTAAAGCCAACGCATCAATAATCAGTTGCTTTAATTCAGTTTCTAAATTCTTACTCACACTGTCCCCGTTGTTGCGTAAAATAATCTTGTAAATAGGCATTAAACCTGCGTACTGCGATACTGCGCGGGACTATTGCCCGAAACTCGTCCAAACGCATATCGTCACCTACCGTCATCGACAGATGAAAACGGCGCTCTGGAATCTGATACCATTTTTCCGCCTTGGTTAAAGTGCTGGGCGCACAACACAACGTCACTGGCGTAACGACGGCATCAGACAACAACGCAATAGCCGCAGCGCCGCGCTGGAATTTATAGTCTTTATAAGGTACGGTGCGGGTGCTTTCAGGAAAAATAATCATGGCGCCGCCCGCCCTTAAATAATCGGCGCACGCATGGATCATCGTTTCGGGATCTTCATTGCTGATATACCCGGCATTGACGATGGAGCCTTTCATGCAGGGATTGTGGCATAGTTTCTTTTTAACAATGCAACTGGCATACGGTATCCTGCTCAGCAAAAATACAATATCGATCAAGGTGGGATGGTTAGCCAAAATGAGCTGCGAAGGCCGGTTCAATTTTTCTAAGCCATTAATTTCGTAAGTCATGATGCCAATCCGGTGCATCAAGCCGATGAAGACATAAAAGCTGTAATGCACACATTTTTGCGCACGGCGCATTTTTTTAGCAGGGTTGCCAGGCACCAAGTTTAAAACAGGAAAAACCAGCACCCACAACAAAAAACCGCCCACGCCAAATACGGTAAAACTTAGCCCCGTCGCAAACAACCGCCAAAAATAATTGAGCCGCTTCTTCATTGTGGTCGTCCTGCAATTACGGGCATTAATTATAGCGGCGCATTTTAACACTTTTTTTAAGCAAGGCTAGTATTACGGCTAAACTGACATAACGCCATAAAATCCTATAAAAGGTAATATTTACTTGAAAATTAAAAACCCAATAGCCTAAAACTACAGTGCCATTTAAAATCGGATTAATGGTTATTAAAAACCATTCTCATTTACAAAATGTAATGGCGCACCCAAAACTGCAAGACTTCACACCTACCCCGCTTGTGTAGGGCAAACCCTAGCTTAAGGCCGAAATTGGCGAACACCTGTTTCAGGCTGCCGAAAGTTCGCAGCAGTTACCGTAACGCCAAATCCCCCGCAAACACGCCACCATCGAATCTACAAACACGCGTACTTGTACGCACGGCCTGTCCACCCGCAAACGTCCAATCGGCAACTGGCGATACGGTAGTGGCGGCAACAAGCAGATGCTGGCACGGCGTTTACTTTGTTGACTTTTGGTGTCGCTAGCTAAATAATCCCAAGCAGTTTAACAATGTAGCTGAACGATTGACAATGGTCGCCCCCTAGCAACCCGCTGTCGTTTGACAAATTGATACGCCATTGATTACATTGCGCAAAAATATCAGCCGTTTGAGAAAATACATGAGAAAATTTGAACGCCATTTCCCTAAGCAAGCTAAGAATATTGATGACTGCAAGCAACTTGATGAAGAAACCAAGGCAAAATTTTTTAAAGAAATCGAGGGCATTACTTCAGCAACGGATACAGCGTCAGAAAAGCAAACGGTGAAAGATAAAGCCAACGAATATTTTCATAATAACCAGTTCACAGGTCAGCAATTGACACTAAAAAAGAGTGAGCGATTAGGGCGATTGCAAAGCTGGAATGGGTTTATTAATCACATTGAACCGTTGTTGCCGCCCCGCAATAAAGATATTTTTGATAAGGATAAGCTGGAGTCGATTAAGCGCAAAGTAAAGCACGGAGACTTGAGTGCTGCGGAGGAAATTTTTAACTTAGTAGAGGAGGCACTAAAACCGTATCTAATACCAAAACGGCCTCTAACGTTAGGAAAAATACCAAAACCGCCTCTAACGTTAGGAGAAATACCAATACCGCCTCTAACGTGGTGTTTCCGTGCTGATACCCCTGCACCCTTTGAGGGCATTCATTTAGATTCTCTCCCTTGTCGCTTAGGCTTGAAATATTTAGACATTCAAAAATACTTACCTATTGAAATAACGCCTCCGCTTAACATTGTCGCTAAGATTCCTACCGCATTTGACGCGGGCTTGTTTGTACATTGGCGTCCTGGGGGCAAGACCTGTCATCGAGATGGCTGCGAATGTCAACAGAAAGATGGGCTGGATGAAGTCGTTATCATGGACGGCTTGACTTATGATCATGCAAAGCCCCCCAAAATATAATAAACAAACAGGGATAAAATAATGCGCGATGAGAAATATTGGCTCAACACCATTACCAGTGCCATAAAAAGTGCAAAAATAGCCCCTCTGGGCAAGGCGGGTGAAACGCCCGTGAGCCTACTGGCGGATGAACTCGAAGCACTAGACCCTAATAGCAGTTACTATGTCATAAAAGCCATGACATCTCTGATTAATTCACCACCCCAAGTAGTTATGAAAAGCGACCCAGACACTTATTGGAGCGATCTCTGTTATCTTTCTAGCTATATAAAACATTCAGACCAAACTGAACTTAGTGAAGCTTTTTATGGGCGTTTATTCGGCACGCAATCGCTGGCTGAGCCGCTTTTAGTGTATGCGCTAAAAGGTTACATAGCCGCATCAGGAACCCTCCATCCAGATAAATTCAATGAATTGTTACCTATTATCTGCAAGGAAAGACCCATCGCATGGCTGGATGCTGCCGTTCGTTGTGGACATTTTAAATTAGCCGAAGACCAAGCAAAGACCTTATTAAAAAACAATGTCCTGAATGTAAGCGGCTTCATTTTTGGCTTGGATATGTGGGCAAACAAGTGGAACAGTGGTGACGCGTTTAGCGAGTTAGTCAATCGATTTAGGGATGCCGCCCCCCAGCCGGCAGATAAAGATAAATTTGCTAAATGGCTTGAGCGTCGTGGTTATCCCGTCATTGAGCCTACTCCCTTAATTGCTAAATGGCTCGAACGTCGCCGTTGTCATAATAAAGACAAATTAACAAAAAGGCTTGGGCAATTTAATATTCATACCAATAGGAAAAAAATATCCACTACGAAATCTGATCCAAAAATCATAGAGTATTTACAAAAACTTAAAGCACCTAAATACAACAGAACACCACAGGCGGCTTAGTAATGTCCAGTCCATCAGAATACCCCTACGCCACTATTACGCAAGATTTGGTCAAAAGCACAATGAGGGCCCAATTGGAACTGGTTAGGGCATGGAAAATCCACGGCTCGACTCAGTCCGTTAGGGATGGCGATTTGAACAAGCATTTTTCTTGGCTGGCTTTGGAATACCCCGAAGGGATTAACCGACATTTTTTTGATGCTCCTCCTGCCAATAACTTTTATCCGCTGAGGACTAAAGCACTAAGGGCGTTAGGCAAAATGCCCGATTGGATAAGGCATAATTTGGAAGCCCGCCAGCCCCCTGACTATGGCCTGCCTAAAGACCAATCCAACGCTACAGCAAAATACGAAGATTCTCGCCGTTATCTAAGTGGAGGCCCAACCCGCATATCACAACTCATCAGGCGCACTTTTGAAGAAGATGTCAATGCAGTAATAGCGGGGGGGTCAACTGCCATTAATCTCCGCTCTGTTTTATCCATTGTTTATGACTTTTTAACGATGCCTGATATGCCTGGGTCACAAGCATACGCCTTGCTGGCCTTAAGAAACCATCTGTTTACCGAGATAGGCGTGGTGCCTTATTTCGAGGGTGGAAAGAAAGATGATGATTTTAAGATTACCGACATTGAAGCCAGCCTTTCTTCTATGTGGACATATTTTCGTCCCCGTTATCTTTCCGAAGGGCAGGGCAAACAGGCCACTGCAAAAAAGAAGGTAATGGCCTTTCTTCAGCATTTTTTAGCGATGAAAGGTATATTGCAATGGCATGTAAAAGATTTAAAAGCTTATGAAGCCTATTTAGCCAACGGTCATCTCTGGCCCCGCGAAAAAAAACTCCGCTCAGCTTTAGAATTCGACAAATCGCCTTTTCTTAATAAATGGCCTGAAACGGGCGAGCTTATTAACGAGATATGGGGCTTGCCTTTACCTATTCGGGGGGCTGATACCCTTTTTCGGGGGGGCTTAAAATTCTCTAGCCGACAAGGTTTAATCACGGCGATCCACGGTGGCCCAGGGAGCGGAAAAACCTCGTTGGCTCTAGCTTTGGGCGTTTACTTAGCACCTTTCGGCATACGCACGTTATTCATTTCGGGTGAAGAGGATGAACAAGATTTACGAAATAAAATCGGTGGCTTGGTGCCTGACCAAGTCCGCCGACTGGATCGTATGGACCCCGCAGGAGACTGGATTGATTTCTACCACTTGCCACCGCCGAGCGAAACCGATAGTCCAGAAAATAATGTCCTCACTAGACTGATTGAACAATTCGCGCTGCTAACAAACAAATTAAACTCAAACACTGAGTCTGAGGGAGATGGCTTTTATATCCCAAAACCTTGCCGGGCTATTATTGTACTGGACGGTGTGCATGATCTTTTTGTGGCGACGGCAACCTCCGATGACCAAGGCTCATCGGCAAACACGCAGATCAGAAGACTTTATCAATTGATTGAAGCACAAAAGCAGTTACAAGCCCTGGTCATCCTCACCACAGGCCAAGAGTGGGAGGGGAACGCCAGGCTCGACTATCTGGCCGAAGTGACATTACACCTTAGCCACGAATCGGTATCGGAATACGGTGCCAAACCAGACCGGCGAATCCGCCTGTGCAAAGCCCGCCATCAACTGTGTGCAGCTGGCACCCACGGACTCCAAATTGCCGGTGCCAAAGGTGTCCGATTTTCACCCCAGATCAATTATCAACTCGATCGCCGTTCTCTTTGGAAAATGCGCATACCCGATAAGCGCCGCATCAAAACCGTGTTACAGCAAGTCACTCAAATAGGACTATTAAAACCGAATCAAGGCAAAGGAAATTGCATCTTTAGGGAAAACCGTCATGTCCCCCGGCTTTTTGCAAACTCCCATATTTTTTTAAATGGCGAAGGCTCGGGAGGAAAAGCAGCCTTAGCCTTAAAGATCGCTTTAGCACCTAGTTTTGCTATCGAAAACGCAGCGGGGGCTCCGGATTTCAAAAAAACGGTTCGTGATGAAAAGGTCTTGGTTGTTTCGTTCCTGTATCCAAAAGAATATTATGAACAAATTGCCTCTGACTTGGTTGTTTTACATCGCGCAGAGTATCCTCAGCTTGAAAAAAAGCACCCACTTAAAACCAATTTGGAAGTCATCCATTTCTACCCAGGCCACCTTAAACCCAATGATCTCTATAATAGGATTGAATGGGCTTTAGATGAAGCTGAATTGATGGGCGACCCCTACACTTGCGTGATTATAGATGGCATTCATAATGTCTTTTTGCAATTTCCAGAAATTGAACGCTACCGTTTAATTTGGCCCCAAATCTATAATTCCCTACGCTCACGCCTAATAATGACGATTACTACCCATACCACTTTGTTCATGCCGCAATCGGTATTCAGCGGCGAGTCCGCCACTAGGGTCGATGATAGCCGTTCAGAACCTTTACGCCACGCATTGGTTCAAAAATCAGACTTCGTCTTCGAGATAGACCGTATTCCTATTTGGCATCCGAATTATCAAAACAAACCTGACTATTGGGGATATTTTGTGGTCAAAACCCTGTCGGCTATTAATCAACCCATACCCAATGGACATGTGCTTTGGAGCAGAGAACAAATGGTTTTTGTCGAAGACGAATATTATCCTAGCTGCAACCCGACAAACAACAAACCACCAGAGGGAGAACAGCCACAAATTGACATGTTTACATAACGGGGGGGGCAAGTACAAATTATTTTGTTCGCCACCGCCCACCAAACCCGACTTTAGCAACTGCTCCTGCAACGATAAGTTTGCTTAATCATGAATAGCTTCAAATACGCCTAATTTATTAGGTATCAGCCCTAAATACCCCCACCTAACCTAAGGGCGCAGCACTGCTTCATAAGCCAACGCCACATCCCCACGCAAACGCGCCACCATCAAATCGACAAACGTGCGCACTTTTGCCGATGCGCTGTGGCCTTCGCGGTGGATGATGTGGATGGGCAGCGGCTCGGGTTCGTAGTCAGTTAAAATCGTCTGTAACTGCCCGGATGCCAAATACGGCGCAATTTGGTAAGACAACAAGCGGGTGATGCCGTAGCCGCTAAGTACGGCGGCTATGGCGGCATCGTTGCTGTTGACGGTCAGGCGCGGGGTCACGCGCACGACCTGTCCGTCCGCAAACTTCCAATCGGCAACTGGGGTGACGGCACTGGCGGCAACAATCGAATGCCCGCGCAAAGCGTCCGGGTGCAAAACCATTCCATGCGCCGCCAAATACGATGGTGCAGCACAAACCACGCGACGGATAGCCCCTACACGCACGGCCCGCAAGCTGGAATCGGGCAAGGCGCCGATACGGATGCCCACATCCAAGCCCTCTTCCAACAAATTCACCACGCGGTCCAAAAATACTGCCGACACCTGCATGTCGGGATACCGCTGCAAATACTCGACAATGCCCGGCATCACATACAGCTTGCCGAACAACAACGGCGCCGTCACCGCCAAATGCCCGCGCGGCGTGGCATTAACGCCGACCGCCGCGTCGTCGGCGGCTTCCACTTCAGCAATAATGCGGCGCACATCATCAAAATACCGTTGTCCGGCATCCGTAACCCGCACATAGCGCGTGGTGCGGTTTAATAACTTGATGCCCAAGTGTTGCTCCAATGCCGCCACTGCCCGCGTGACGGCGGGTGGCGACATGTTTAAGCGCCGTGCCGCCCCCGCAAAACCTTGTTCTTCTACCACGGCGACAAACACCGCCATTAACTGTAAGCGATCCATCATTATTCCTATCATTGTAATAATATATTGTAAATCATGGCTATTCTTCTGGCGAGTGGAATTACCTACACTGTAGCCACTCGCAACACACTGGCTGTTGCGGGACACCCACCCTAACCGGAGAACCCCGATGAGCCGTATTACCATGATTACTACCGACACCGCCAACAACGAACAACAAGCCCTGTTGGCGGCGATTCAAGCTAAACTGGGGATGACCCCTAATTTCTTAAAAGTGTTTGCCAATTCCCCTGCGGCCTTACGCGCATTTTTGGGCTTGCACAGCATCGCTGGCGAAGGCAGTTTGGCGGCGGCAACACGGGAGCGCATCGCCTTAAGCCTAGCCCAGCAAAACACTTGCGAATATTGTTTGTCGGCGCATACCGCGATAGGCCGTAAAGCGGGTTTGGCAGCCGATGAAATAGCCGCTAACCGCGCGGGGACTAGCACCGACGCACAAGCCGCCGTAGCGGTTAAATTGGCGCGGTCTTTAGTGGCAAATATGGGCGAAGTAACCACGGCGGAATTACAGGAAGCGCGTGCTGCTGGTTATACCGATGCCGATATAGTCGAGATTATCACCCATGTCGGGATGAATATCTTGACCAATATGATCGGCAAAGCCAGCCATGTGGATATTGATTTTCCAAAAGTGGCTTTGTAACTTTCCGGTAATGTAAGGAGGGGCTACTCACTTAAAGCGGGACTGAGTAGCCGTTGGCTGAGCGGATCCGTTGGCTGAGCGGATCCGTTGGCTGAGCGGATCCGTTGGCTGAGCGGATCCGTTGGCTGAGCGGATCCGTTGGCTGAGCGGAGTCGAAGCCGGCGGCGGGATTCGCTTCGACTCCGCTCAGCGAACGACACCCAAACTGTACCAGCTTAAACGGGAAGCCGTAAGGGGCGGATTGCTTCGCCCCGTCCCCCGATTTTGTTTTCCAGGAGCATCCTCATGGCAACGGCATTTGCAAACATCGCCTTTACGCCTAGTGTAAAGGCGGTACAACAGTTACACGGCAGCCGCGACGCCTATAGCGGCTTTGAACACAACAATGAAATGGCCCTAAGCCGCACTGAAGCCGAGTTTATTGGCGCACGCGACAGTTTTTATATGGCTAGCGTTTCCGAATCGGGCTGGCCTTATGTACAGCATCGCGGCGGTGCAGTGGGGTTTATTAAGGTATTGTCTGAAAACACCCTAGGCTTTGCTGATTTTCGCGGCAACCGCCAGTATGTCAGTGTCGGCAACCTCAATAACGATGACCGGGTGTCGCTGATATTAATGGATTATGCCCATAAACGGCGGCTAAAAATTTTGGGGCATGTGCGCATGATCCACGACACTGATGAACCC
>JABFST010000426.1 GCA_013140465.1 Methylococcaceae bacterium | reverse complement strand
GGCGGGCAGTTCCGGCATTGCCGACCACGTTACTATCGGCAAAGGTGCTGTGGTGATGGCGCGTTCGGGCGTGGCGGGCGACGTTAAAGCGGGTACGCAAGTGTTTGGCAGCCCGGCAAAAGATAAGAAAACCGCCTATAAAGAACAGATTGCCCTGAGCAAATTGCCTGAATTAATGAAAAAAATAAAGCTGCTGGAAGAAAAAATCAACGCCTTAGAGCTTGGCGACTAAGACCCAGAAGCAAACACCCAACGTCAAATCAGAAGACGAATAACCTACTAATATAGTAAACTATAGCCCACACTAAAACGGCCCCTCTCATGACAGCAAAAGACAACGTACACCCGCACGAAATCCACAAATTTGGCTCTATGGCTGAACGCTGGTGGGATCCTGAAGGTGAATTCAAAACCTTGCATGACATCAACCCGCTACGGCTGCAATTTATCCAACAATACGCGGCAGTGGCAGGGCAACGTATTGTCGATGTCGGTTGTGGCGGCGGTATCTTAACCGAAGGCTTGGCGCGTTTAGGTGCCGAGGCTATGGGCATAGACCTTAGCGAAGACTTGATAGACATCGCCGATTTGCACGGCCTAGAAACAGGGGTGAGTGCCGATTACCAAAAAATCAGCGCCGAAGACCTAGCCGAACAACAAGCCGGCAGCTTTGACCATGTGACCTGTATGGAAATGCTGGAGCATGTCCCCGATCCGGGTGCGATCATTGCCGCTTGCGCCAAAATGGTCAAACCCGGCGGCAAAGTGTTTTTCTCTACCCTCAACCGCAAACCCAAAGCTTATTTGCTGGCAATACTGGCTGCCGAACATGTTTTACAAATGTTGCCCAAAGGCACACACGAATACAAAACTTTTATCAAACCCTCCGAGCTATGCCAATCGGCACGTTCAGTCGGTTTAGAGCTGGAAGGGATGGTCGGGATTGAATACAACCCGTTCAACAAGCACTTTAGCTTGGGCAAAGACATTGATGTCAACTACATAGCCGCCTTTAAACGTGCCGAATAAAACGGCGTTTACCTTATCGTGCGTGCTGTTTGATTTAGACGGCACTTTGGTAGACAGCGCCCCCGATTTGTTGGCTAGTTTACAAAAAACCCTTAACGGCTACGGCTTGCCGATGGCGGATGAAACCCACGTCAGACCGTATATATCGTATGGTGCAGAAGCCATGCTGAAAGCCTGTTTACCGCCTACGGTGACACCCGACCAGCGCTTAACGCTATTGGATACGCTACTAGGGCATTATGAAGCCAACATTGCTCAACACACGGCACTGTTTTCGGGCATGGCAAACACCTTAGCCACAATTGAAAGTTTAGGTTTGCCGTGGGGTGTCGTCACCAACAAACGTGAACGCTTTACTTTACCGTTGATGGACGCGTTACAGCTGAGCCACCGCGCCGCGTGCATCATTAGCGGCGACACTGCCGCCAAGCCAAAACCGTTTGCCGAACCGATGCTGGAAGCCAGCAAACGCGCAGGTGTGCATCCTAGCGAGTGCGTGTATATCGGTGATGCCCAACATGACATCGCCGCTGGCAAAAACGCCAATATGCGCACTTTAGTGGCCTTATATGGCTATCTTAACGCGACTGACAAACCCGAAACCTGGGGTGCCGATGCCTTAATCGCAACCCCCGAACAGCTAACCCGCTGGATAAAAACAATACTATGCCATTAACCCATCACGTTATCTTAATCACAGGCGCAGGTGGCGGCTTAGGCGGCACTGCCGCTGTCGCTCTTGCCAAAGCGGGGGCGCACATTATTTTGCTGGATAAAAATATCGCCAAACTAGAAGCCACCTACGATGCCATCGTAGCCGCGCACGGCCCCGAACCAACCATGTATCCCTTTGATTTGGCGGGAGCCAGCGAAAACGATTACCAAGAACTCGCCAATAAACTCGCCGAAACTTACGGCAGCTTGCAAGGGCTGCTGCATTCGGCGGTGGAATTTGCCGCGTTTGCACCGATCAGCCAAGTCGGCACTAAAGATTGGGGGCATACCCTAAACGTCAACCTCAACGCGCCGTTTTTACTGACCCGCGTGTTATTGCCGCTCTTGCAAGCCAGCGACCACGCTTCGGTGGTGTTTACCTCCGATTCGTCGGCACGGCTAGGCCATGCCTACACTGGGGCTTATGGCGTGTCAAAAATAGCCTTGGAAGGCTTGGCTAAGATATTGGCAGAAGAATTGGAGTCTGCGCAAAAAATCCGCGTCAACACCTTAATCCCAGGTGCAGTCGATTCGCCGCTTAGAAAACGCGCGTATCCTGCCGAAGATAAATCCAAACTGCCGACGATGGCAGCACTAGCCCCCGCCTACCTGTACTTGTTTGGCAAACACAGCCTAGGAGTCACAGGCCAGGTCATTGATTCCCGCACTTTTCATCTATAACTTATTATGGCAGAACGAGAAAGCTTTGTTTTAACCAGAGATGTCAATATCGTCACGATACCTGACGGTACACCCGACACTTTAAAAAAAGGTGAGATGGTCACGTTGCACCAATCTTTAGGCAACAATTATACCGTCGTCACCGGATACGGGCACATGGTGCGCATAGACGGCGCAGATGCCGATGCCTTGGGCAAAGAACAGCACCAGTTGCACACCTTAGTGTCAGAAACCAGCCCTGAAGCGGTAGAAAAAAACTGCTGGGAAGTCATGAAGACGGTTTATGACCCTGAGATTCCGGTCAATATCGTGGATTTGGGTTTGGTGTATGGTTGCCAAGTCAGTGCAGTTGGAGAAGGGCAAAACGAAGTCCAGATCCAAATGACCTTAACCGCACCCGGCTGTGGCATGGGGCCAGTCATACAAGGCGATGTCGAAAAATGCGTCCGTGCCTTGCCTGGTGTTGCCAGCGTTAATGTTGAAGTGGTGTTGGACCCGCCGTGGGGTAGGGAAATGATGTCCGAAGTGGCGCAAGTGCAGTTGGGCTTGTTTTAAAATCTCCTACTTTTTGAACCAGCCGCGTAGGCCGGAATAAGGCAGTTTGAACGTGAGTGAAAACTGCCGTTTCCGGCACACCGCACCCTCGAGTTGCCGGAAACACCGCTATTCGCTTGCGCTCAAAGCGGCTTATTCCGGCCTACAGATGTAGGGGCGGATTTATCCGCACCCTAACACCCAAACCGCTTAGCTCTGTAGGCCGGAATAAGGCAGTTTGAACGCGAGTGAAAACTGCCGTTTCCGGCACACCGCACCCTCGAGTTGCCGGAAACACCGCCATTCGCTTGCGCTCAAAGCGGCTTATTCCGGCCTACAGATGTAGGGGCTGATTTATTCGCCCCTAACAACAAAACCAGTATCTCGCAGTAGCGGCAGACCTGCGAGGTTTTATAAACCTCGCAGGTCTTTACCCTGCCACTAATGAGAAGTTACCCAAACCGCTTAGTTAAAAGTCTTACCTGGGGTAGCGGGCAAAGTAGGCATTGCTTGTTTTGGGAACTCACCTGTCAGGCTGTTC
>JABFST010000208.1 GCA_013140465.1 Methylococcaceae bacterium | reverse complement strand
GTAAAAGGTCGGTTGTTCACAATGTAAAGAAGCATAACATTTTGATTTAATTGAGTTACGCCGCGCTAATCCAACTTAAATTCAGGCTTTTACGACACTCTCCTGTGGGAGAGGGGGATATTAACAGTGTAACTTATTGTTTTTATAGTCTTTATAGCTTATGTAGATACCCCCCTTTTTAAGGATGGGGACTGAATGTTTACAATGCCCGTAACAGCCCATAAAAACGTCCTTTAGCACCTTCAACTCTCGGTAAAAGACTATGTATAAACTCAGTTTTTATGTCCCAGAAACCCATCTGGAAGCCGTTAAAGCGGCGGTATTTGCGACTGGCGCGGGGCGTTACAAAGCCTATGACAATTGCTGTTGGCAAGTGCCGGGTGTCGGTCAATTTAGGCCGCTCGACAACAGCCAGCCCTTTATCGGCACCTTAGGACAACTGGAACAAGTAGACGAATATAAAGTAGAAATGATCTGTAAGGCCAACGTGATTACTAATGCCGTACAAGCCCTGCTAAACGCCCACCCTTATGAAGAGCCCGCTTATGACATCGTAAAAATCCTGATGGCTGAGGATTTTTAGCGCGTATTTTCCTCTACCTATTTTCAGAAAATAAGGCATCAAAATAAGGATGGCATACGTGGAGACTTATTTCTAAAAACCTGCGTGAAATGCCACAGTCTATAGGGCATTTCACACAGTTTATAACAAGTCTGCTTAAGGCTAGGTGGCCCAGCCCAAGGCTATCGGCCTTGCCAATTATGGCATAGTTAGTGCTTTATGAATTGGCAGTCAAGTCCGGTCTTGTTGCTACCAACCACATCCCTTTTTATTCGGCATTTGCCCGACATAGCCATCAATCCTCTCTTTAATTATCCTCTCTATCCCATAACAGCCGGCTTGACAACTAAACCGCTTATTTAATGGCCTAACCCGAGGGACACTATTGCCTACATACAACAACGCACACCAGGCCGACGGCACGCCGCTCGCTTGAGTTATCCCTGAAAAATCAGTACACTTATCGGCCTAGCCCCGAATCTAGCCGCTGTAAACAGACGGTATCCCCTGGGCATGGCGTAGGCTTACAGCTCCCTGCAATCTGCCGTAAATTCTGATCTGCACGATTTTTCTGGACATCTCACCCGCGTAGTGCCGGGCCGCCGCTAAGCCGCCAGCCTACCTAACAACAATAATAATCGACCCTTTCTGCAACCCAAGCCTGTTGTCGCCATTTTTATGGGTACACAGCCTAACCTAACTTCAATCAGCACACTATGGAACAACACAACCTCACTCTTGGCATCCCCAGTTTTACTTACGCGGATTTATACAGCAGTGCCCGTCTTAAAGACTTAACAGCCGCGTTTGATGAATCCATCAAACATCATGACACCGATTTGTTTGACCGTTTTAGCGCATACCGCGAAAGCCAAGGCGCAGACCTTAGCCCCGAACAACAATCGGAAATTGTGGTAGAAATGGCGCCGTTTGTCGGCCAGTTTGTCGCCAAGTTGTTTAATATCACTGAACAACACCAAGCCCAAGGCAACAAAATCAAGGATGAAATCGACACGATTTTTACCTATAAAAACGAAGTGGTTGAAAAGTTAGGCGTGTATTTTAAAGGCCAAGACACTAGCGAATGGCCTGTTCCAGCCATCCTGAACCGCTTTGACTTACTGATTGCCGCAGGTTTTCCTGAAGCCAACGCCGATCCCGACCCTGAACACCGCGTGGCGCGTGTCGGTGCGGTCATCGGCTTATTATCCAGCCATTACAAAACCCTCGCCAAAGGCAAAGCCAGCGATTACCAAAACGCTGATGAACAAGTGGCGGCACTACGCAGCAAATTGGCGGCCCATGACTTGGCAGCGGCAGAATTTGCCGAATTGCTGGGCAACAATGATGACGGCGAATTGGTCGCGGGCTTGATGGACACCGTGCAACGTTGGAGCTTTATCGCCCAACAAGACAACGACATCGTTGCCGACTGGTTAAGCTTTAAATTTCCGGGCAAACGCGATTTTGACAGTTTGGTTGCCCATGAAACTGTAGACCGTGGCGAATTCAGCACTTGGATGGGCGAACAAGAACACCGCCGCCGCCGTGACGGCTTTAAGCTGACCGACCCGCGTTACAACCAACGCCAAGTGCTGTCCGAAGTCAACCACTGCATTTATTGCCATGAGCGCGACACCGATTCTTGCTCAAAAGGGATGCGCAACAAAAAGACCAACACTTTCAAGGTCGATCCCTTAGGCGTAACTACCATAGGCTGCCCTTTAGACGAAAAAATTTCCGAAATGCACTTGGTCAAACGTCGTGGTGACAATATCGGCGCCTTAGCCGTCATCATCATAGACAATCCCATGTGCCCAGGTACCGGCCACCGTATTTGCAACGAGTGCATGAAAGGCTGTATCTACCAAAAAACCGATCCGGTCAACATTCCTGAAATTGAAACCAGCGTCCTGACCGATGTGCTGTTCTTGCCTTATGGCTTTGAAATTTACAGCTTGCTGACCCGTTGGAACCCATTAAACGTTAAACGTCCGTACATGCTGCCTTACAACGGCAAAAACGCTTTAGTGGTGGGTTTAGGCCCAGCGGGTTACACCATGAGCCATTATTTGCTTAACGAAGGCTTCGGCGTAGCGGGCATCGATGGCCTGAAACTAGAACCCCTGCCTGTTGAACTAACGGGCGATGCCAACACCTTGCCCATGCCTATCGTAGATTTTAACGATCTATACGAAGACTTGGATAAACGTATCTTGGCAGGTTTCGGCGGCGTGGCGGAATACGGCATTACCGTACGTTGGGACAAAAACTTCCTAAAAGTCATTTACCTAACCTTGCAACGCCGGGCGGCGTTCCGCTCTTATGGCGGCGTGCGTTTTGGCGGCACTATCACCATAGAAGACGCTTGGAAGCTGGGCTTTGACCATATCTGTATCGCTTCGGGTGCGGGCCAACCTACTGTTATCGACCTTAAAAACAACCTGATGCGCGGCATCCGCAAAGCCTCTGATTTCTTGATGGCCTTACAATTGACAGGCGCCGCTAAATCCTCATCACTGGCTAATTTGCAAGTGCGCTTACCTGCGGGCGTGATTGGCGGCGGCTTGACAGCTATGGACACCGCCACCGAACTGATGGCGTACTATCCGGTACAAGTCGAAAAAATCAAACACCGTTACGACACCTTGGTGGCTATCCACGGTGTGGACAAAGTGCGCACCCGTTACGACCAAGAAGAAAGCCTTATTTTGGACGAATTCCTGGCCCACGGTGCTGCCATTATTGCCGAACGTGAACGTGCCGCCGCCGCTGATGAAGACCCAGATTTTCAACCGCTGGTGTTAGCATGGGGCGGGGTGACATTGTTTTACCGTAAAGGCATTGTCGATGCGCCTGCGTATCGCCAAAACCACGAAGAAATCACCAAAGCCTTGGAAGAAGGCATCGCCTTAGCCGAAGGCATGAGTCCTTTAGG
>JABFST010000072.1 GCA_013140465.1 Methylococcaceae bacterium | reverse complement strand
TAGCATTGCCGTCATAGTGAACATTCACATCCATGTGACTGGATTCATGCAGGGCTATCCTGCCCTGCACCCTAACGGGTTAATGCAAATCCGCTCCCGGCGGATTTGTCTGGCATCCATGCCAGTATGACGGTGCTTTTATAACTTGCTCAAACTTGTGTAAATACCTATGCAAGATAGAGTGGGCGCACTGCTGCCCTGTGCGCTTTTGTTTTCGAGTGAAAAAATCTGCCATTCACAGCAAAAACACGGGCATTCATCGTGCCTGGCTAGCTTTTCGGGTCGTTTCAAAGATAATAAATCGCGTCCCAGCCATTACTCCTAAGGAATCATCATGAATAATTACCCCTTAAAACCCTATTCTTATGCTGCCATCAGCATTGCTTTTGTCTGGATCCTGTATCTGTGTTTTGGCATTAATGATGCCGGAGAGCGGACAGTGGTGCAGTACCCGACCGGCACCTTGATGGTCAAATTTAGCCCCGGCATCTACTTTAAAGGCTTTGGTAACACCGAAGTCTATTGGGATGTCTACACTTATGATTTTGACAAGGAAGGCTCGGCGGGTAAAAACAACGAAAACAGCCTGATTGCCAACGGGATTGCCGTGCGTTATCAGGACGGCGGTACCGGCACGGTATTTGGCAAAGCCCGCTTTGCCTTGCCGACCGACTCTGACACCATGATCCGTTTGCACAAAGACTTCCGCAATAAGGTCGCCATTGCCGAAAAACTGATTAGGACTGTCACCGAAGAATCGATGAACCTGACGGCAGGTTTAATGACATCAGAAGAAGCGTATGCAGAAAAACGCGGCATTTTTACACAATGGGCAGAACAACAAGTGGCTTCGGGCAAGTTTTATACCGAATTAAAATCCGTGATTGAAAAACAAGAAGCCACTAACGAACATTTAACGCGTAATATTCCCGTCATTAAATACGGCGAAGACGGTTTGCCCGTCCAACACGCCAGCGATTTTAAAATGTACGGCATTAAGGTGAATGGCTTTCAACTCACCGATTGGGATTTTGAACAAAAAACCTTAGAACAAATCTCGCGTAAACGCGAAGCCACGATGGGCATCATCACCGCCAAAGCCGATGCCGAAAGGGCGCGCCAAGAAGCCTTAACCGCTGAAGAGCAAGGCAAGAAAAACGTCATGGTGGACCGTTACACCAAAGAGCAAGAAAAAATTCAGGCCGTGGTCGATGCCGAAAAAGAAAAAGCCGTGGCGGTGACCAAAGCCATGCAAGCGGTGCTGGTCGCCGAACAAGGCAAGTTAGAAGCCGAACAAAAACGCCTCGCAGCGGTTGCCTATAAACAAGAGCAGATTTTGCGCGGCGAAGGCGATGGTGAATACAAACGTTTGGTCATGAGTGCCGACGGTGCTTTGTCGGCTAAGTTAGAGGCATGGAAAGCCGTCCAATTCCGCTATGCCGAAGCCATAGAAAAACAAAAATGGGTACCTGAAATTCAAATGGGCGGCACTCAAGCCACAGGCAGTGCGGCTAATGATTTGATTGAAATGCTAAAAGTCCAGACCGCAAAAGAATTAAAACTGGATATGGGTGTGAAAGGCAATTGATGTTGGATGTGGTGAGCGGTAGAGACTGTGAAAGAATTAACGTAATCTTGCTCACCGGAGTGAAAAAACATGTTTTTTCACTCCAGTCTCTACTTAAAACAAAGGCTTACGAAAATAAAAATCACCTTTTTGTGAGTATTTGAAATACTTTCACAGTCTCGGTAGCGAACCGCATCCTACGCTAGTGTCTTGTCTTAGCGCATGTTACCGCGTTGGAAGACATCCGACTGGCGGCAAACAAAGGCATGGCACTTGGCAGTGAGCGATTTAAGGCGGAAATTGAAAATTTGAGCGGTCGGCGGATGACTGCCAAAAAAATGGGTAGGCCTGTTGGCTGGCGGAAGGAAAAGCGGATCAGTGATATATAAGTTTACTCTGACCCCAGTTATTTCCAGTTATTTCTACCTTGCAACAAGCTAAATCAAGTCAATATAAGTGCGTAAAACTGATACCGTTTGCGGTAGCTGTTGTTTCTGTAGGATCGCTAAAAACTCGTCTTTGGCTTTCGGTGGGTTTTTCAATGATTCCCGTTGCCGTTTGATTGCCCCGCAAGCAATGGCTGGGGCTAAGCCAATTTGGTAAAAAATGAATTCATCAGGATGTATGGCTTCAATATCGTATTTTGCTAACACATCGCTGGGAAAGTCTTTTAGGTTGAAAGTGACAATCGCATTCGCGCCGGATTTTATGGCGGCAGCTAAAACATGTCGGTCGTATGGATCGGGCAACACTAACGCATCAATTAAGTTTTCATAACCCAACACTTTGGCTTCACGCACACTGGCATCCATTAAATCGCGTGTCCGTTCTAAAATTTTCCGGTCGTACTTATTTCTTCTCAATAAGGCTTCAATCCATTCCTCATGGATATGGTCTGTCCATCGCGCCTTGAACAAATCGGTTAAGGCCAACTGCATCAATAAATCCCTTACGGGAGCGGGATATAAAACACAGGCATCAAAAATAACCGAAAACTTCGCCACTATTCATATCCCATGCCCAGTTCTTGCGCTTGGGCTGCTAATTCATCCAAGGCTTCCAAGCGGCCTGCGTCAATGCGTTGTTTATAGTCAAAAACATCTTTCGCCAGCACCCTTCGGTGCGTGCCGACTTTTCTAAAGGGGATTTTGCCTTGCTCCAGCAACTCAACCAAATGCGGGCGGCTCACGTTTAAGAGTTCGGCGGTTTCTTGTGTGGTCAATTCCGCATGAATCGGCATCACTGTTATCGCGTTGCCCTTGGACATTTCCGTCAGGATGTCCAGCAACAAGTTAATGGCATAGCCCGGCAAAATTAAGTCATCAGAGTCATTACTTTGGTTGGCAATTTTTAAATGCAACCGATCATTATGGGCGTATTTTGATAAGGCGCGGCTGGTGATTTTGGCTTCCTCTGCCTCTTGAGGTGTCGGCAGGTGAGCAATGTTGGATACAGTCATTTTATTGTTCCCATTGTCGTCATAGTTATTCTGGCAACAGTATAAACGAAATAAACGAAAGCAGATGAAATATTCCTTCAGCAATTTAAGTTTTAAAAAAGCCAGTGAAAGGTGCGTGCGGTTTACTAAGTTTATTTATGACATCAAGCCTTTTCCCACAAAGCGACCAGCCGTGCAAAATGTCGTTCGCTCCAAGTGATTTCACATTCCTCACCCGCCAATTGAATTTTGGCTTTTACGTTTTCAATTTCCGCTGGTTGTTTATTTTTAAAATGCTCAATAATCGGTTCAAAATCATCCAGCCATTCAAAACTTGCATTTTTGAGTTTTGCCATCGTGTCAGCGCTGACGCATAACATATTGCCTGTATCGTTAAAGTAATCGGCGTTGCTGTAAGAAAGCAGCGAACATGCTTCAAAATAAATTTTAGCTTCACCGTCAGTGCTTGCCGATGCTTTAAGAAAGGTATTGCCGG
>JABFST010000258.1 GCA_013140465.1 Methylococcaceae bacterium | reverse complement strand
CCGCAGGTTTGGTCACGATAGAAGACGTATTAGAAGAAATTGTCGGCGAAATCGAAGACGAACACGACGACCATGACGACGAAGGCTTTATCTTTCAGCGCAGTGCCCACGAATTTATGATTAAGGCACTGATGCCGATTGAAGAATTCGACGAATATTTTGACACCCAACTCGCCACCGACGAATACGACACCATCGGCGGTTTTATCGTCCACCAGTTTGAACACATGCCCAAAAAAGGCGAAAGCCTCACCGTTGATAATATGCGTTTTGAAGTGATTAGGGCCGATAATCGGCGCGTACACCTGATTCGGCTCAAACTCAGCAAATAGCATCCCCCTAAAAAAGGAAATCCCCCTCATGACCAAACAAAAAGTGCTAGTAACAGGCGGTGCCGGCTATATCGGCAGCCATGCGTGTGTTGAATTGCTGGAAGCGGGTTTCGAGGTCGTCGTGGTCGATAACCTCAGCAACAGCAAACCCGAATCCTTAGCACGGGTACAAAAAATCACTGGCAAAACCCTCAGCTTCTACCAAACCGACATCCGCGACCACGCCGCCCTCACCGACATTTTCGCCAAAGAAGCACCCGACACCGTCATCCATTTTGCGGGCTTAAAAGCCGTCGGCGAATCTTGCGAACAACCGTTGCTGTACTACCACAACAACGTCTATGGCACTTTAGTGTTAGTCGAAGTCATGACCGCCGCCAACGTCAAACAACTGGTGTTCAGCTCGTCCGCCACCGTCTATGGCGAATCCAGCAGCCCCCAATATTCCGAACATTTCCCGCTAGGCGCCATCAACCCCTACGGGCGGTCTAAAGCCATGATTGAAGACATCCTCAGGGATTTGTCCGCCGCCGACCACAAAAACCAAGTGCAAAACCCCTGGAAAATCGCCTTATTGCGCTATTTCAATCCGATAGGTGCACACTCCAGCGGCCTGATCGGCGAAGACCCCAACGGCATCCCCAACAACCTGATGCCGTATATTGCCCAAGTCGCCATCGGCAAACTGAGCCAACTATCGGTATTCGGCGATGATTACCCCACCCCTGATGGCACAGGCATCCGCGATTACATCCACGTCGTCGATTTGGTCAAAGGCCACCTCAAAGCCATCACCGCCCTGAATGGCGACAAATTTAAAGACGGCGCGTGCAATGCCTATAACTTAGGCGCGGGCCGTGGTTACAGCGTGTTGGAAATGGTACACGCCTTTGAACGCGTCACCGGCAAAACCATCAACTACAAAATCTCCCCACGCCGCGCAGGCGACCTCGCCGAATGCTTCGCCAACCCAGAACTGGCTTGGCAAGAACTAGACTGGAAAGTGGAAAAAAACCTAGATGATATGGTGGCGGACACTTGGCATTGGCAGACTTTGAATCCGATGGGGTATGTTTAAGGGCAAGCGATTTGACTATTAACCCTAGCGGCTTCAATTCGTACCCTAACGGGCTGAACCAGCAAACCGCCATGCCCTATCGGTGGGTTGCTTGCGCGAATCGACCTTACATTGATAGCTTTTGGATTATCTAGCTAGCCCCAAAAAAGCCCAAACAAAAGTGTTGTTTGATTTATTCGTGTGAAGTGTAATCCAGTTTTTTTAGGATATGCTAAATGTTGTTAAGCAACAGAAAGTAAAAGAGATTTAATATTTTAACAATTTATGGGCAACCTTTTGACGTGTTTTATTACGTCAATTAGGATGCCTAATTAACGTTAGCAAACTCATATCCCCCTCATTGGAGACCAGCATGCTGAAACGCCCAGAAAGCGAACTGCAATTCGTCAAGTCGCGTGATCCGCTACCCACAGTTGAAGTTGATCTTGATTGCATTCCTGAAGAGTTGCATGGCTACGGAGAGTTGGTAGCCAAGGCAATGTCTACTATCGCCTCTAAATCTCCAAAGCTGAGGGCTACGATTTATGTCTATCAAGGCCAGAGCATCAATTTTCATCAGCAAACGTGGTCAGCTTTTTTCGGTGTCGCTGGCGATAAAAAATTGTTGGATGTGCTGCTAAATGCCTTTCAAGCCGCTAAGGTGGTTAATGTCAGATTCAGCGATTACATCGACCCATCAACGGCAACCAAAGATTTTCATGTTCAGGATGGTTATGTTTGGCGTCCTTTTGAATCAGGAACTTGGTACGCCGATTCTCAGGAGGAAGAAGATTTAGCGGAAGATGCAGTTGCGGAAACCGACGATTTAGAGCTCTCGGCGGAAGTAGCCGACGGTGGGGATTCCCGAATATCTAGTCCGACACGTTTTAGGGTTGCACGAGCCGACGCGAGCATCGGAACCATCCGCAAAAAAATTGAAGAAGTATTTGGGCTTCCTGAAGGGTCGGTGGCTTTATGCGGCCCAGACAAGAAAGGGCTACGTGGAGACGCCACAATAGCCACTTTGCGAAAGCGCTGGGAATAGCTTTGACGCAGTCTGCTAACCCTGCAGTCCACACGGACGCTGCGCAATAAAGCCGCGCAGCGCCGGTGACTTCTACGTTATGCACTACATTCATCAGATACACCGTAAGGAGAACAATTTGTACAACGTTATAGAGATGAGAGAAGAACTTGAAAATGCAGTAGCTGTTGCTGAAGAATCTGTGCGAAGAAAATTCTTTGAGGCTTTCAATGAAATTTACCTTAATTCTGTTGTGGCACCAGATTTTCCACCAAACGGAAGTCGCATTACAAAGCACATCGTTAAAAATCTTGAAGATATAGAAGGGATCATAACCGGAGCAGGATTTTATGTGATATTCACCTCGTATAATTTATCAGAAAATTTGTGTTCGTTATCGTCAGATGAATTGAAAGCCATATATCGTGGTGAAAGTGCAACAGTTAAAAAGAGAGTTCAGAGTCATATATTTAACAAACAATATAAGAGTGATTACGAGTCCCGAAAATCGAATGAATAACTGGGGTCAGAATAACTGGGGTCAGAGTAAACTTAAAGAAGGAATGGATTTGTCGCACCTGAATTTACCGCGTCTGTCATATTTGCGTTTCCATCAGCAATTGGGGTGCTATTTGAGACGCGATAAATCGCGTCTCTACAGCTTTTTCCGGCCTAGACTGGATAATCGCTACTCGGCGGGTATGACGGGTTACTTGAAGACTTGTGTATAACGATGAGCGCAGAGCGTGGGAACGATAACTAGGTCAGGTTTCACTTCGCGCCAGCAAACCGCACTACGGGCTGGAGAACCATGTTTCGGTATAGCTTCGTGTATTTCTTTGCTTGTCGATGGTTTTTTGAATTTTTCAGGTTTAAGTTTTTTGTTGGCGTAAAATGCGGTTCATCTTCTACAAAACCTAGGAACTCCTATGTCCTTATCACTTGGGGCGGCCTAGTTAAGCCCGGCCTTTAGCGTAGCCTTGTAGACTGGAGTGCAATGGCTTTAGACATTGCCGTCCCGACCATAAAACCCAGCGTGGTGTACTTATTCAGCCTCCCCTCTACCCCATACGCGCCAACTTAAGCCCCTATCCCATTGATT
>JABFST010000075.1 GCA_013140465.1 Methylococcaceae bacterium | reverse complement strand
ATATTAAAGAACAAAAACCATCTCGCCCTCAACAGAGCGATAATTTCCCTGAGTCATGCGTCGCCGAGAGGAAATCAGTCCTACAGCACTCAGGGTGGCGGATTATACCCAAAACCCCACCCAATAAACAGCAAATAATCCTTCTTACCGCCTACCCCTAAAAAACCCCCTCAACAACTCCGCACATTCTTCTTCCAACACTCCACCCAACCAATCAACACTATGGTTTTAAAACGGTGCATCGCTTAGGTGTAGGGCGTTGCAGACTGCGCCGCGTTTGGGGTCGTAGGCGCCGAAGACTAAGCGGGTGATGCGGGCGTGGCTGAGGGCGCCCATGCACATGACGCAGGGTTCTAGGGTGACGTAGAGGGTGGTGTTGAGCAAGCGGTAGTTTGCCAGGTGTTGGCCCGCGTTGCGTAATGCCATGATTTCGGCGTGGGCGGTGGGGTCGTGGTGGGCGATGACGCTGTTCCAGCCTTCGGCGATGCAGCGGTCGTTTTGGACGATGAGCGCACCGACCGGGACTTCGCCTTGTTGTTCGGCGTATTGGGCGAGGCGGATAGCGTGACGCATCCATGCGTCGTCTGGCGTGGGGCTTATTCCCATTCGATAGTCGCGGGGGGTTTGCCGGAGATGTCGTAGGCGACGCGGGAGATGCCCGCAACTTCGTTGATGATGCGGCGGGAAATGAGGTCTAAGAACTCGTAAGGCAAATGCGCCCAGCGTGCAGTCATAAAGTCGATGGTTTCAACGGCGCGGATCGCAACAACGTAGTCGTAACGCCGCCCGTCGCCCATCACGCCCACGGATTTGACGGGCAGGAACACGGCGAAGGCTTGGTTGACTTTGTTGTATAAGTCGTGGCGGTAGAGTTCTTCGATAAAAATGGCATCGGCCAAGCGCAATAAGTCGGCGTATTCTTGTTTGACTTCGCCAAGGATTCTCACGCCTAAACCAGGGCCGGGGAAGGGATGGCGGAACACCATGTCGGCGGGCAAGCCGAGTTCCAAGCCCAGTTTTCTGACTTCGTCTTTGAACAATTCACGCAAGGGTTCAACGAGTTTGAGCTGCATGTTTTCGGGCAAGCCGCCGACGTTGTGGTGGGATTTGATCAAATGCGCTTTGCCGCTTTTGGAACCCGCCGATTCAATCACGTCAGGGTAAATCGTGCCTTGTGCCAGCCATTTGGCATCGGTGATTTTGGCGGCTTCTTCGTCGAAGATTTCTATAAACAAGTTGCCGATGATTTTGCGTTTTTGTTCGGGGTCGGTGATGCCGCTTAAGGCGTCAAAATAGCGTTGTGCGGCATTGACGCGGATGACTTTTACGCCCATGTGTTCGGCAAAAGTAGCCATCACTTGGTCGCCTTCGTTTAGGCGCAATAAGCCAGTATCGACAAATACGCAAGTGAGTTGGTCTTTGATGGCTTTGTGCAGCAAGGCCGCAACCACGGACGAATCCACCCCACCCGACAAGCCTAAGATAACGTGGTCGGTGCCGACTTTTTCGCGCACGGCGTTGATGCTGTCTTCAATGATGTTGCTGGCAGTCCATAAGGCATCACAGCCGCAAATATCCAAAACAAAACGCGATAAGATGCGCCCGCCTTGTTTGGTGTGGGTGACTTCGGGGTGGAATTGCAAGGCGTAAAAAGCTTTGGCTTCGTTGGCGATACCGGCAATCGGTGCGCCGTCTGAGCTGGCAATCAGCATAAAACCGTCGGGCAGTTGCACCACGCGGTCGCCGTGGCTCATCCACACATCCAGCAAGCCGTAGCCTTCGGGGGATAAATGGTCTTCTATGCCCGTCAGTAGTTTGGAATGTCCGCGTGCGCGGATTTGGGCATAGCCAAATTCGCGGTGGTTGGAGCTTTCGACTTTGCCACCCAGTTGTTCCGCCATGGTTTGCATACCGTAGCAGATACCTAGCACGGGGATGTTGAGTTCAAAGACGATTTGCGGGGCGCGTGGGGTATCGCCGCTGGTCACGGTATCGGGGCCGCCCGACAAGATGATGCCGTTGGGCGCAAATTGGGTGATGTCGTCGGCGCTGCATTCGCAGGAATAAATTTCGCAATACACGCCAATTTCACGAATACGCCGGGCGATGAGCTGGGTGTATTGTGAGCCGAAATCGAGGATCAGGATTTTGTGGGAGTGGATAGAAGTGGCTTGTGGTTTCACGGTAGGGTCTTGGGTTGTTTGGGTATGCGTGGAGTGCAACGGCTGTAGACGTTGCCGTGGCGGCTGGCAAGCAGTAACACCGACGCTTTGGTTAAGCGTCGGCTAATCATAGCTTTACTCAGCGCGGTAATTCGGCGCTTCTTTGGTGATGGTCACATCATGGACATGGCTTTCGCGCATACCTGCGCTGGTCACACGCACAAACTGGGCTTTTTCATGCAGGATGGCGATGGTTTGGCTGCCGGTATAGCCCATGCTGGCGCGGATGCCGCCTAAGAGTTGGTGGACAACCGCCAATAAGCTGCCTTTGTACGGGACACGGCCTTCGATGCCTTCAGGTACTAGTTTTTCGGCGCTGTCGGATTCTTGGAAATAACGGTCGCTAGAGCCTTGTTGTTGCGCCATCGCCCCCATAGAACCCATGCCCCGGTAGGATTTGTAAGAGCGGCCTTGGAATAATTCCACTTCGCCAGGTGCTTCTTCTGTACCTGCAAACATGCCGCCCAACATCACCGCATGGGCCCCTGCCGCCAAGGCTTTGGCGACATCGCCGGAATAGCGGATGCCACCATCGGCAATCAACGGTACGCCTGTGCCTTTTAAGGCATCGGCGACATTGCTGACGGCGGTGATTTGCGGCACACCGACACCTGCTACGATACGCGTGGTGCAGATAGAACCGGGGCCGATGCCAACTTTTACGCCGTCCGCACCTGCGGCAACCAAGGCCAAAGCGGCATCGGCAGTGGCGATATTGCCACCAATGACTTGTACGTTAGGGTAGTTTTGTTTAACCCAGCTGACCCGATCCAATACGCCTTGGGAATGTCCGTGGGCGGTATCGACAATAATCACGTCCACGCCCGCAGCCACCAGTGCGGCAACGCGTTCTTCCGTGCCTTGCCCAGTGCCGACGGCAGCGCCTACGCGCAAACGTTCTTGCTCGTCTTTACAGGCGTGCGGGTAGTCTTTGGCTTTTTGGATGTCTTTAACGGTAATCATGCCGCGCAAATGGAAATCATCATTCACGACTAGCACTTTTTCAATGCGGTGCTTATGCAGCAGAGCCACCACTTCTTTGCGGTCGGCGTTTTCGTTGACGGTGACCAAGCGGTCTTTAGGGGTCATGACTTTGGAAACTGGCTCATCAAAGCGAGTTTCAAAACGCAAATCGCGGCTGGTGACGATGCCGACCAATTCGTCGCCATTCACTACGGGTACGCCGGAAATGTTTTTGGCGCGGGTGAGTTGGATCACATCGCGGATGCTTTTGTCAGGCGAGACGGTGATCGGGTCTTTAATCACGCCGCTTTCGTATTTTTTTACATGGCGCACTTCGCGGGCTTGCTGCTCGATGGTCATGTTTTTGTGGATAATCCCGATGCCGCCTTCTTGGGCAATGGCAATCGCCAAACGCGCTTCGGTCACGGTATCCATCGCCGCCGCTACCAGCGGGATATTGAGGGTAATGCCACGCGTCAATTGGGTTTGCATTTCTACATCGCGTGGCAGCACAGTGGAGTGCAAAGGCACTAATAAAACGTCATCAAACGTGAGCGCTTCCTGAATAATTCGCATAAACCACACCTTAAACAATAACTAAATTAACCCAACATTATACAATGAGTTGGCAGACGCTTGTCATTTTAAATAGCTGGGCGACTCATGCGGCACTGGGGTTTGGCAACTTTTGGGTAGTACGCACGCCCTCTTAGTAAGCCGCCAAAACAGGGCGTTAAATCCCCTCTCCCCAACCCTCTCCCCGTGGGAGAGGGGGCTATGCAAGTAACTTCGCATGAGTGACAGGATAAAGACCTGTGAGGTTTATAAAACCTCGCAGGTCTGCCGCTTTTGCCCACAACTAATGATAAGTTACCTATGCACGGTGTAGCTTATTGTTTTTATGGCTTTTAAAACTTGTGTAGACACCCATGCCCTCAGGGAGAGGGTGTTTAATGTAGATTTATCAGCTTCGGACTCTAGGCTTCCCGTTTAAGCTTGGACAGTTTGGGTGTCGTTCGCTGAGCGGAGTCGAAGCGAATCCCGCCGCCGGCTTCGACTCCGCTCAGCCAACGGCTCCTCAGTCCCGCTTTAGGCGAGTAGCCTGACTCTATAAGCACCCTGCAACTGCAATCCATAGCGCAGGTCTTTTGCCCCAAAATTAAGCAGTGCATTTTTATTCCTGCACAACTTCGCGTAAGATGGTTTGCGTTAAATGCCTAGCTGTTGTTTTAAGCCCTTAGGCATCCTATCTCACTCACGACACTTGGACAGCGCCCAACAATGGACAACCCCGCAATTCCCTTAGCCCAGCGTTTTCGCGGCTATCTTCCCGTTATCATCGACATAGAAACAGCGGGATTTAATCCTAAAAAGAATGCTTTGCTGGAAATAGCCGCCGTGATTGTGGAATACAACAGCCAACACGAGCTGGAAATTACGGAACGTTATTCCACCCATGTGATCCCGTTTAAAAATTCTGAATTGGATGCCGCAGCCCTAAAGTTTAATGGGATTGACCCTTACCACCCATTCCGCATGGCGATTGAGGAGAAAGACGCGCTAGAGCTGTTGTTTAAGCCCATCAAGCAAGCCGCCAAACGCAATAATTGCTCGCGGGCGATATTGGTCGGACACAATCCGGCTTTTGACATAGGCTTTTTAAATGCCGCCATTACCCGCACCCAATGCAAACGCAGTCCGTTTCACCCGTTTAGCACCTTTGACACCGCCACCTTAGGCGGCTTGGCCTACCAACAAACCGTATTGGCTAAAATTGCCCAAGCGGCAGGATTGGAGTGGGATAACGAAAAAGCCCATTCGGCTTTGTATGATGCGGAAATGACCGCAGAATTGTTTTGCAAAATAGTCAACCGTTGGAAGCGGCTGGAAGAAATGGGCGTGTAAACACGCGCCATGCTTACCGCCGCCAGCCTTGTAGGCCGGAAACAGCACCCTCTTTGCCGGAACCACCGCCTATCACTTGCGCTCTAGGCGGCTTATTTCAGCTTACAGTAACCCAACATATTGATTTAGTTGAGTTACGCAAAGCTAACCCCGCTTACGGGTTAGCTTTTACACCACCCGCAGCCTGCAACAGGCCCGCCAGCTCGCCGCTTTGGTACAAACCCACCACGATGTCACAACCGCCTACCAATTCGCCGTTGACATACAACTGCGGATAAGTGGGCCAATGGGAATATTCTTTTAATGCTTCGCGCAACTCGGGATCTTCAAAAATATTGACGTAGGCATATTCGGCTTGGCAAGCCTCCAAAACTTGTACGGTTTGCCCTGAAAAGCCGCATTGGGGAAATTCTGGCGAACCTTTCATATACAAAATAACAGGGTTGTTTTCCAGTTGGTCTTTGATTCTTTCTATAGCGCTCATGGATAGTCTCTTCAAGTTAAATAAAAACCCAGTAATTTTATCAACTTTAGCCCGCTTAAAAAAGTAAATCTTGTTGCCAGATGCTTGCTTGGGAGCGGATAGGTACTTATAATCGAACATTTTTTTATTGGGTCGCTTCGCTTTCCTATACTTTAAATACAGGCACACTCATGACTAGCCCTATTATGCCAACCTATAACCGTTTGCCCGTCACCTTTGATCGGGGTGAAGGCGCGTGGTTGTTTGATGAAAATAATACCCGTTACCTAGATGCTTTGTCCGGCATTGCCGTCTGTAATTTGGGCCATGCGCATCCGGCGGTGCATCAGGCAATCTGCCAGCAAAGCGCCAAGTTGTTGCATACCTCCAATATTTACCGAATTGCTGCTCAAGAACGCTTGGCGGAGTTATTGACAGCAGCCAGCGGTATGGACAATGTGTTCTTTAGCAATTCGGGTGCAGAAGCTAACGAGGCGGCGATTAAGCTGGCGCGTAAATACGGTCATGATAAAGGCATAGAAAAACCTGCGGTTATCGTCATGGAAAAAAGCTTTCATGGGCGTACCTTGGCAACCTTAAGCGCAACTGGCAACAGCAAAATACAACAAGGCTTTGCGCCGTTGGTGGAAGGTTTTGTCCGCGTGCCTTATAACAACATTGCCGCGATTGCCGCCGCCATTGCCGACAATGCCAGCATTGTTGCGGTGTTGGTTGAGCCTGTGCAGGGCGAAGGCGGGGTCAATATTCCCGCCCCCGATTATCTTAACCAGATCAGAGATTTGTGCGACCAACATGGCTTGTTGATGATGCTGGACGAAATCCAAACGGGCATAGGCCGTACCGGACAATTTTTTGCCTTTCAACACAACGGCATTTTGCCTGATGTCTGCACCTTGGCAAAAGCCTTGGGCAATGGCGTACCTATCGGCGCCTGTTTGGCGCATGGCAAAGCTGGCGAGGTCTTCCAAGCGGGCAATCATGGCTCTACCTTTGGCGGCAACCCCTTGGCGTGTAGTGCCGCGATTGCGGTGCTGACTACGTTGGCGGACGAGGGTTTAATCGCCCAAGCCAGCCTAAAAGGCAAGGCGATTTATGACGG
This sequence comes from Methylococcaceae bacterium, assembly GCA_013140465.1. Lineage (GTDB taxonomy): Bacteria > Pseudomonadota > Gammaproteobacteria > Methylococcales > Methylomonadaceae > Methylobacter_C. Next base: position 6,308 of record JABFST010000075.1, on the reverse strand, counting down.
CTTTGTTGCCCGCTTACAGGCCAATCCGCAAGTGCTGGACATCCGCCATAAAGGCTTGATGATCGGCATAGAATTGGCACGTCCTTGTGCGGATTTGGTCAAGTTGGCCTTGGCACAACAGCTGTTGATTAATGTCACCAACGACACCACTATCCGGCTGTTGCCGCCTTTAGTCATAGACGAACAGCAAATCCAATTACTTGTAGATACTTTATCGACGCTTATTAATGAGTTCACAGCATGAGCAACACCAGACATTTCACCAGTTTGCTGGACATCACCAGTGACGAATTCCGGCACATCATCCACCGCGCGATGGCCCTTAAAACCCACCGCGACCCCAATTACCAACCCTTAAAAGGCCAAGTGTTGGCGATGGTGTTTGAAAAATCGTCCACCCGCACACGCATTTCCTTTGAAGCGGGCATGGTGCATTTTGGTGGCAGTTCGATTTTCCTCTCGCCTAGGGATACCCAACTAGGCCGTGGCGAACCACTACAAGATAGTGCCAAAGTCATTTCCAGCATGGTCGATGGCATTATGTTACGCACCGACAAACACGAAACCGTCACCACATTTGCCGAACATTCCAGCGTCCCCGTCATTAATGGTCTGACTGACCAACAACATCCTTGCCAGCTGTTGGCGGATATGCAGACTTATTTTGAATACCGTGGTGACATCCAAGGCAAAATTGTCGCGTGGATAGGCGATGGCAACAATATGTGCCATTCCTATATCCATGCCGCTATGTTGCTAGGGTTCACCCTGCATATAGCTAGCCCGGAAGGCTATTACCCGTTGCCGGAGATTGTCGCTGCGGCTGGCGACAGCGTGCGGTTTTTTGCTAGCCCAGTATTGGCGGCGGCAAACGCCGATTTATTGGTGACGGACGTGTGGGCCAGTATGGGCCAAGAACAAGAACAACAACAACGCGAAGTCGCCTTTAAAGACTACCAAATAAATGCCGAAGTGATGGCAGCAGCCCAGCCCGATGCTTTGTTTATGCACTGTTTGCCCGCACACCGTGGCGAAGAAGTGTCGGCTGAAGTGATAGACGGCCCGCAAAGCGTGATTTTTCCTGAGGCCGAAAATCGCTTACATGCCCAAAAAGCCTTGCTGGAATTTTTGCTGGCATCAAAATAAGCTGAACATGCCTTAGGGCGTATTTATCTAGGGGCCTAACACTGCAACACCTTATAACAACCAAAAATTTGACCGTTGGCAGTCTGCACTGCGTGCTCTTCATCTAAGATTCCTGACAGGGGCGCTTAAGTTGTACTATCCGCCCACGCATAGCCCGCTAATGACCTTAAAGAAGCTGCCCATGAACACACTCTTACGCCCTCTAGTTCTTCTGACCTTGACTTGCAGTCTCGCCCACGCAGAAACCGTTTATGTAGCCGACGATGCCAACTTGGCCTTACGCAATGCCGCCAACAACCAAGCCAAGGTCATCCAAACATTGCCCACAGGCACGCCGCTCACCTTGCTGGACAAAGCCAGCAAGGCAGAATTTGTGCATGTGCGCTTAGCCGACGGCACAGAAGGCTTTATAAAATCCAAATACACCAAAAAGCAGCCGCCCGTTTTTGACCCTAAAGATACCGCCAGCAAAACCATCACCGTGCTGCAAACCGACAATGCGGCCTTAAAAGCCGAATTATCCGCCTTAAAAACCAAACTGACCCCAGGCTCGTCATTAGAAAAAAGTCTGTCCACAGAACGCGACCAGCTGGCACGCGAGCTGAACGAACTTAAAAAAACCGCCGCCAACGCCTACCAAATAAAAGCTGAACGCGACGAATTGCAAGAACGCATGGTGAATGCCGAACGCGATTTAGAACAATTCAAACTGGAAAACCACGCCCTAAAAGACACCGCCAGCCAAGATTGGTTTTTATATGGCGGCGTGTTGTCACTGGCAGGGGTTATACTCGGCTTTATCTTACCCAAACTCAGCTGGCGGCGAAAAAGCAGTTGGGAAAGCTATTAAGCGTACACCCATCATAAAGAGAACGCAGGAAGTAAAGCGTCATTAAATCACCCTCTCCCTGAGGGAGAGGGCGTTTAATGTAGATTTATCAGCTTCGGACTCTATAACGGCAATCACATCAACCCCAACCCGGAAGCACAGCAATGGCCCACACCGACGACCACAACACCCGCACCTTTTCCTCATTAGTCGTAGACGGCATGGAACGCGCCCCTAGCCGCGCCATGTTGCACGCGGTCGGCTTTAACAACGACGACTTCAAAAAACCCCAAATCGGCATCGCCTCGACGTGGAGCATGGTCACACCCTGCAATATGCACATCAACAAACTGGCTGATGACGCCGCCTTAGGTGTCAACAACGCCAATGGCAAAGCCGTTATATTTAACACCATCACCATTTCCGACGGCATTTCTATGGGTACGGAAGGCATGAAATACTCGCTGGTATCGCGCGAAGTGATAGCCGATTCCATCGAAACCGTGGTCGGTTGCCAAGGCTTTGACGGCGTAGTTGCCATCGGTGGCTGCGACAAAAACATGCCGGGCTGTATGATTGCGATCTCGCGCTTAAACCGTCCCGCGATTTTCGTCTACGGCGGCACGATTTTACCCGGCTGCCATAAAGACAAAAAACTCGATGTCGTGTCAGTGTTTGAAGCCGTAGGCGCACGCGCCAACAACCAAATCGACGATGCCGAACTCGCCGAAATCGAAGCCAAAGCCATTCCTGGTGCAGGTTCATGTGGCGGCATGTACACCGCCAACACCATGGCTTCGGCGATTGAAGCCCTGGGCATGAGCTTACCCAATAGCTCGGCGCAAGCGGCGGTGTCCAACGATAAAAAACTCGATTGCGAACGCGCAGGCGCAGCGGTGTTGGAATTGCTGAAAAAAGGCATCAAACCCAGCGACATCATGACCAAACCTGCGTTTGAAAACGCGATTACCGTGGTTATCGCCCTAGGCGGCTCCACCAACGCCGTGCTGCATTTATTGGCAATGGCGAATGCCGCGAAAGTGGACATCACTTTAGACGACTTCACCCGCATCGGTAAAAACGTGCCCTTATTGGCAGATTTAAAACCCAGCGGACGTTACCAAATGGCGGAATTGATAGAAATTGGCGGCATCCAACCGCTGATGAAAATCCTGCTCGACCAAGGCTTGCTGCACGGCGATTGCCTGACTGTCACCGGAAAAACCTTGGCAGAAAACCTCGCCGACGTTAAACCGTATCCCGACGGTCAAGACATGATCCATTCCTTAGCCGACCCGATTAAAAAAGACAGCCATTTAGTCGTACTTTACGGCAACCTCGCCCCCGGCGGCGCAGTCGCAAAAATCACTGGTAAAGAAGGCTTGCGTTTTGTTGGCACTGCCAAAGTGTTTGATGCCGAAGAACAAGCCCTGCAAAGCATCTTAAACGGCGGCATCGTGAAAGGCGATGTCATTGTCATCCGCTACGAAGGCCCCAAAGGCGGCCCGGGTATGCGCGAAATGCTTTCGCCCACCTCGGCAATCATGGGCAAAGGCTTAGGCAAAGAAGTCGCCTTAATCACCGATGGACGTTTTTCCGGCGGTACCCACGGTTTTGTGGTCGGTCACATCACCCCCGAAGCCTATGTCGGCGGCCCCTTGGCAATCATTGAAAACGGCGACACCATCATCATTGATGCCGAAAAAAATGAGCTTAGCCTAGTCGTCAACGAACACGAAGTCGCACGCCGTTTGGAACACTGGCAACAACCCGCGCCTAGATACACACGCGGCGTATTGGCAAAATATGCCAAGTTGGTGAGTTCTGCATCTACGGGGGCGGTGACGGATAATTTGGATTAATCCTTGCTGGTAGAGACGTTGCACTGCAACGTCTCTACATACCCTATATTCTTCCCCATCATCTTGAGAATCTTACTAAAATGCGCGTTGAAGAATTACATCTAAAAAATTTCCGCTGTTTTAAAGAACTGGATATTACATTTCCAGCAGCCAATTTGGCTGTTTTTATTGGGGCAAATGGTTCAGGAAAGACGGCAATATTAGATGCAATAGCGATAAGCTTAAATGATTATATAAAGGAAAATAAACAACACTATAACAGCCTATCTGACCTTAATTATCATGTCGATGATCTTCACTACCATTCATCTTCAACAGAAAATAAAATTGTCTTCAAGTATAACTCAGAAAAAAAAACCCATACTAGCCACTACATTAATACGGAAGAAAATAATCCAGTCTCTGATGATCAAAAGCTTGAATCTTTCATTAGGGAGCTTTCTCAAGAAGGCATTTTATTTAACTATCGGTTTTTATGTGTTTATTACAAAATAGATAGAAAAAGCAATATTCATGTGCTAAGTGCAGAATCAACTCAAGAAGACTTTAAGGAATTGGAAGACTGGCTTAGTAGTGAATTAGCATTAGAAAATGATATCAAGATTGATAGTGGCAATATCGATTTTTCTAACCCCAGAATGAATGTTGTTAGAAAAGCCATGAGTACATTTTTTTATAATATAACGGATGCCAATTTTTCAAAGTTAAGATACAAGCGGAGTCCTAACATAGCTACACGCAGTTACGATTTGTATATCACCTTTAGGGAAATAGAATTGAAGCTTTCCCAATTTTCAGAAGGGCAAAGGTTATTGATTAGCATAGTGTGTGATATAGCCCGGCACTTGTTAAAAATCAATAAAATAGATGTTGTCATCGAGACACCAAAACTTGATGGTGACAATAACTTTTTGGAATGGGATTATGAGTATCCAGATTATACCGAAGAGGCTATAAATGCTATTCTTGAACGATCAGGAATTGTTTTAATTGATGAAATTGAACTCCACCTGCATCCCCAATGGCAACGTGAAGTCTTGCCCGCCTTGCAAAAAACATTTCCTAATATTCAATTTATCATCACAACCCATTCACCACAAACATTAAGCAAGGTAGATAAAGATAATATATTTATTCTTCATGATAATCATATTTATCAGCCATCTAGCAATCCGATTGGTAGAGATTCAAATGATATTCTCGAAGAAATCATGAATGTAACGAAACGTCCAAAAGAAATTCAAGAATTATCAGACAACTATTTCTCATTGCTTAATAAAAACCTATTTGAAAAAGCAAAAACTTTTCGTGAAAAACTTGAACAACAGTTGGATAAAGATGATCCCATTTTTATCAGAGCGGATGCGTTTATTACGCGTAAAAATTTGTTGCAAAAATGAAGCGCATCGTTAAACGCCCATCAGAGGAGTTGGGGCAATTTGAATTATGGAAAAGCACTTGGCAGTTATCTAAAAAGGATTTACTGGATAATCCTTTACTTGATGAACAAAAAGATAAAATTTGGGAAAAGCTTTCTGGCAAAGATAAAATAAATATTAAACAAGCCCTGTTAAACGAACAAGGTTTTATTTGTTGTTATTGTCAGCAACGTATTGAATTGGATAAAAAAACTATTATCGAACATTTTATGGCTAGAGCAACTTACTCTGAGCTAATGTTCGATTATCAAAATCTATTTGTTTGTTGTGATGGCGGCGATACAGAACGACAATATCAAAATGAGCAAAAAATACCAAAAGCTCAACGAATACCGCAATATTGTGGCAGCAAAAAAGATGATAAAGAAATTTGTATCAACCCATTAGATGAAAACTGTGAAACACATTTTTCTTATTCATTTAATCCTAACAGTAAAGAGGTCTTAATCGAAGGCTTAACATCAGAAGGTTGCGATACAATATCTACATTAAATTTAGGTATTGCAAAATTAAAAACTTTGCGAGGTGCGGAAATTGCGGGTTATATCCTTGATGGTGAGGACTATATTACCGCTGAAGAAGCTGAAATATTGCTACAAAAAATTACACAAAAACGAGATGGCAAGTTTCAACCTTTTTGTGCTGCTTTAGAGCATGTGTTAAAAACGTTAGTTCGGTAACGTAAGGCGCGTAGGATAGACTGACTCAATAAAGCCCTTCAATCCCCGCAACTTACCATGATGGGCTTACCTTCGTTCAACCCATCCTACTTTTATGTGGGAGAGGCTCTAGCCTCGACTACGAAGTGGCCTTATCCCGGCTCACGCAGCAGTTGGTTTTTTTGGCTTATTTGCACAATAAGCCCATCATCCATTTCCGCTACACGGTCGGCATAATCAAAAATCCGCGCATCGTGGGTGACGGTGACTAAACTGCGGTCTTTGTGCAGGGCGACGGCTTTCAGCAATTCCATGACTGTGCGCCCGGTCTCATGATCTAAGGCACTGGTGGGTTCGTCGCAGACTATCAAGC
>JABFST010000018.1 GCA_013140465.1 Methylococcaceae bacterium | reverse complement strand
ACCAAAAGTAACAAGCCTTGCCAAACCAAACGCCCAAAAGAACCTAAAAACCGATGCTCTGCGACCCGCATAGAATAAGGCTTGCAGAGCACTGCTTTTGAAGCCCTAACGTTTGACATAAGGGGCGGTGCGCGTCAGCGCAACGTCCCGCTTGATGGATGGGTTGGGCGGTAGTGCTTCAATAATTAAAGCTTTGTAATTTCCCTTCATTTCTCAGACCTCAATTTCTTGCGGAGATAAAACAACGCGGCACGAGCGTCAGAAGCGATAGATTCATTCTCATGTTTTGTTAAGACACCTAGTTGGGTCAAATCTTCTTGTCGGCCAATAACTGCAGCAACTTGTATAGCTCGACTTAAAACTAGCAAATTTGTTGAAAGAAGTGCAGCTTTGATTATAGTTTGGATTTTGGCTAGGAATGCTGGGTCATTATCAATTTTTTCCTTAACGTTACGATCAAGATGTTCAACTCCCGCATAACCCGGCGGATTTTGACGAGTTTGGCTCCAAGTGAAGTTGGGGCCATGCGGCCCATTTTGTGTAAACCATCGCCACACATCGTCGGCTGGATCGCAGCCTAAACTTTGCATTTCCGTCATTGGTAAGAAACTAATGATGCCGCCCAACGTTTGACATAAGGGGCTTGCGGTAGCAAGTCCCGCTTGATGGATGGGTTGGGCGTGCCGCTCACTTTTCATACCCAGCTTTGAAAATGCCCTGTTTGTCTAGGCGCTGAACCATATAGGTGATTTTCTCGGCAGAGCACTCTTGCCAGCCGATCTGAGGGCAGAAGGATGCAGCGCGACTGAGATATTGATCAGCCTCTTTTGTAGCCCCACGTTTTTGGGCTAGTGCTGCAAGCCGAGCGTATGCGAGCGCAGAATCGGTGGCGAGTATTTTTTCAGTGAAAAACTTACTGGGACGGTTTTTTCGCTTTTCGTTCAGCGCTAGGAAGGTATGAATTGCCTCTTCGCGAGTGGCGTCAGTGCCCTCGGAAAGTTGCATGACCATATGCGAAGAATAGTACTCAACTTCAGCCATATCAAAAGCGAAGGTGCTTGCTTGGCTAGTACGAGAGCCAAAATGAAAGCCAGCGCCAAGCCCAACGGCTAGTGCTAAGAGATATGAAGCTATACGGAGTGTGGTGTTCATGATGCCCAACGTTTGAATTAAGGGGCTGGCTTTAGCCAGTCCCGCTTGAATGATGGGTTAGGGCTGTGCATTTGGCATACTCACGGGAATTGAGGTCGTACATTCTTGCAAGGAGGTAACAGCTTGGTCCGCAATCGTTGAGAGTGCAGTTGTCATTTCTGCTTCTGTACTCTCGGTTGTTTGCTTAGGGGCAAGTTGGATCGCAGCGACCTCAAAACGATTGTGACCACGTGCAAAGATACGGTGTACAGACATGCTTAATAAAGGACTATTAGCATTTCCCATAAATGAGCGAGTTAATGGAAACGGACCATAGCTATTTCCTGGGCCAGGATTCTTGACAACAATGCCAACCGTTGAACCGAAGTTAGTGCTGAGGTCACTAACAACATAACTCAGCCCATGCTTCTTTGTTTCGGCTTCGTTTCTGCGTTCGTTAGCCAAGACTTTAGCCATTGCCTCTTCTGATGTTTGATTTGATGGGATTGTTGAGGAAACCACTGATAGAAACAAGTTGCCTTCATACGGAACATCGACTTGATAGATGGCGTTGTTGTTAAACATGGCCTGCCTTAATTCTTGAGCTTTCTCAGGCACAGGAAATGTAATGCAATATATTTTGGGGAAAGAGTGTTTGCCATCCCACCACTTTCCCTTTACAAATTGCATGCTGTACTGCTTACCACTAAGCTCGTATTTCATCTCAGCATTGGCTGAAGACGATGCAAGAGCAACAAGGATGCATAGAAGAAAAACAGATATTCGGTTCATAAGATATTAAGTCCTAACGTTTGACATAAGGGGCGCGCTTTAGCGCGTCCCGCTTAATGGATGAGTTGGGCTTACTCAAACTTAACAGGAGATAGACCGCCATTTTTTGCTCTTATAACGACAGTGTTTGCTAATTTGTCGTGCCAGCCTTGCTTCTTGCTATCAAATGCAACCCATATAACTCCAAGGCCAAGCGGGAGAAGTGATACAAAATATGCGAGATAACGGCCTATTGACTGACCAACTGACATTGTTTGTCCCGATTTTGCATCTACTACTTTTAGCGAAACAGCCATTTTTCCTGGTGTAGCCTGTTTTTTTAACCAGAACAAAATAGATGCAATTGCTGGAAATACCCAACTTAATAGAAAATCTATTGGGCCAGCGATGATGCCAGTTTGTGAACCGTCAAAGTAAGCCCAGCCATAAATAGAGATAAGTAATGGAAAGGTAATGAGCATTAACAAAATTGCATCAATGATAGTTGCACCCGTTCTAATCCAAAATCCTGCGTACTCGTAATCTTGTTCTTGCATTTCTATTTTCCTTTATTTTTAATTGATGCCCAACGTTTGAGTTAAGGGGCGCCGTTAGGCGTCCCGCTTGAACGATGGGTTAGAGCTACTCACTTGGAAAGACTTTCGTAAATAAACTGAAGGGCTATGTAAAGAGCAGCTAAGTCTATGTCGATAGACAACGGCTCATCAACTTCCTGCGGTGATGTAAGATTACTTTCGCCATTAGCTTTAAAGGTGAATTCACCAATTTCAATTTGTTTTTGCTCTTCTAATTCTTTTGTTAAGTAGCACTTAACATGCCCCATTAAGGCTTGGTTTTCTTCAAGAATTGAGCTAAATGCAAAAGTCAAAGTGCGCCCTGCAAAGGTAGTAATTAAAAGCCCTTGCTCCAGTTTTAATGATGCAGTTATTCCACTAATGTGAAAGCCTTGAGCAGTTACTTGAGATTCAACATGTTTAGCAAACAGTTCAAATTTCGAAGTAAGTTGATTATGTCTGGCTGGTATTTTTTCCAAGCGCTGATTTAATTGATTCCAATCTAACATTTTCTCTCCCTTTGACTTAAAGCTCTAACGTTTGAATTAAGGGGCGCCGTTAGGCGTCCCGCTTGAATGATGGGTTAGGTGATGGTTTATGAGAATAATAAAACTAAACCATAAATAACTAAACCAAGGCCACCAAACTGGCAAACAAATTGAATAAGACCACCAAGAGGGCCTTGTAGAATTACTGGCCTTTGCGACTCTATTGTTTGATTTGCTTTAGCTGCCCAGCCACCCACAACGACACCGATGATGATTAAAAGTATTGCACCCATAATTATTTCCTTTTTTCCCTCTCAAACGCTTTGACTAGAGGCTGGAGGTGAACAGCACCTAACGTTTGAGTTAAGGGGCTGGCGTTAGCCAGTCCCGCTTGAACGATGGGTTAGGGCTAAAACAGCAACAATTTACCTGAAACATAACAAAACCCACCAATAAAAAAAAGGTGAAACACAAAACAACGTAACACCAACTAAGAAAACCACGGCTTGCGTCGTGCCGCCCCGCCACAGCTTGCCAAGACCGAACAAGCCCAACGGCGGCATGACGGAAACGGACAGAACG
>JABFST010000043.1 GCA_013140465.1 Methylococcaceae bacterium | reverse complement strand
GGTTGGAAGGCTATGTGTTTAAAAACATTTTTTATAAGATCATGCCCGATTTTGCCGCTACGGGAAACATCTTGCCGGATGCGTATGTTGATTACGCCTATGACCCAGCACTCAGTTTTCTGATTGGCAAATTCAAACCCGCCCTTAGTTTGGAACGCTTACAAGGCGATTCTGACGGCACATTTTTAGAACGTGCATTCCCTACTTATTTGGCCAGCAACCGTGATGTGGGTTTCCAAGTGCACGGGGCTTTTGCCAAGCCCGGCTATACGGTAGAAGCCATACCCGGCCCTATAGACGCGAAAAACTTTTTTATCTATCAGTTGGGGGTAGACAACGGCTCAGGCGATGACGGCAGCCCTAACAACAATTCCCCAGATGTTAATGACAATAAAGAATTTGTAGGCCGAATCTTCATGCACCCCTTCCAACACACCAATGACTGGCTAGACGGTTTTGGCGTGGGCATAGCGGGTACTACCGACGACCCCAATAAAGAAAACCTTAGAAACCAAGCTACGCCTATAGGCCGCACAACCTATTTAAATTACACCAATACCTTTAAAAACAGCAAAGGTGTGGCCTATAGCGCCCCCCTGGCTGATGGCGAAAGGCACCGCATTTATCCGCAAGCGTATTGGTATGCCGGGCCGTTTGGACTGATGGCGGAATATGCGCTGTCTTCCCAGCATCTTTCGGGTAGCAATAAAAAAGGCCAGCGGGTTAATGTCCAGCAAAACAACAAAGCCTGGCAAGTGTTTACATCTTATATGTTGACAGGCGAAGACAACAGTTTTGGGGCGGTAAAACCCATAAGCAATTTCAGCCCGTTGGCTGGGCAGTGGGGCGCTTTGCAGTTTGCAGCACGATGGACAGAAATGGCTATCGACAGCAGCACATTCCAAGTGATAGATCCGAATTTGGCGGCTAACCATGCTACGGCCTGGGCATTGGGGTTTAATTGGTTTCTTAACCCTTATGCGATTATCCGTGCAGATTATGAACAAGTGTCGTTCCAAGGCGGCGCGGCAAAAGGCGCAAACCGCCCGACTGAACAAGTGTTTGCCACCCGTTTTCAGTTGGCTTTTTAACTGTTGCGTTGGATTTTATAGTTTTTATAGTTCCCACGCTCTGCGTGGGAATTCATCCCGCAACACTCCTGCGTTGCGGGGGCTTTTAAGGATCTACAAAGCCAAGAAGACGCTGGAGCGTCTTCGGCGGCATTCCCACGCGGAGCGTGGGAACGATAGGTAACCCTTATGCGATTATTTTTATAGTTCCCACGCTCTGCGTGGGAATTCATCCCGCAACGCTCCTGCGTTGCGGGGGCTTTTAAGGATCCACAAAGCCAAGAAGACGCTGGAGCGTCTTCGGCGGCATTCCCACGCGGAGCGTGGGAACGATAAGTAAAAATTTTTATAGTTCCCACGCTCTGCGTGGGAATTCATCCCGCAACGCTCCTGCGTTGCGGGGGCTTTTAAGGATCTACAAGGCCAGGAAGACGCTGGAGCGTCTTCGGCGGCATTCCCACGCGGAGCGTGGGAACGATAGGTAAATTTTTATAGTTTTATAGTTCCCACGCTCTGCGTGGGAATTCATCCCGCAACGCTCCTGCGTTGCGGGAGTTTGTAAGGATCCACAAAGCCAAGAAGACGCTGGAGCGTCTTCAGCGGCATTCCCACGCGGAGCGGGGGAACGATAAATAACCAAGAAATTTAACCGTTTAACCCAACCAACCAAAGGTAGTTTGTAATGAATAAAAACCTAATCCGCACTGTTGTTGCGGCGGCATTTGCATTATTAGCCGTGGGCCACAGCCATGCGGCGGATGTTAATTTGTTGAACGTGTCTTACGACCCCACGCGGGAATTATATAAAGAATACAACCCCGTCTTTGCCAAATACTGGCTAGCCAAAACCGGAGACAAGGTCACTATCAACCAATCCCATGCAGGTTCAGGCAAACAAGCGCGATCCGTGTTGGAAGGGCTGGAAGCCGATGTTGTGACCTTGGCCTTAGGCTACGATGTCGATCAGTTGTTTGAAAAACGCAAACTGATCCCTGAAAACTGGCAAAGCCTGTTACCTAACAACAGTTCACCTTACACCTCCACCATTGTGTTGCTGGTGCGCAAAGGCAACCCCTTAGGCATTAAAGATTGGAATGACATTGTTAAGCCCGGCGTCAGCATCGTCACCCCCAACCCCAAAACCTCGGGTGGTGCGCGTTGGAATTATTTGGCGGCTTGGGCGTATGCACTTAAGCACAACAATAACGACGAAGCGGCGGCAACAGACTTCGTCGCCAAACTCTATAAAAATGCGGCGGTGTTGGATACGGGCGCACGCGGCTCAACCACGACCTTTATTGAACGTGAAATTGGCGATGTGTTAATCACTTGGGAAAACGAAGCCTACTTGGCTTTGCGCGAATTTGGCGCTGACAAGTATGAAATTATCACGCCCTCGTTAAGCATTTTGGCTGAACCCCCTGTCACCGTCGTTGAAGACGTAGCCCGCAAGCACGGCACAGTGGAAGTAGCGACCGAATACCTAAAATACTTGTACAGCAAAGAAGGCCAAGACCTGATCGGCAAAAATTACTACCGTCCTACCGACCCTGAAATTGCCGCCAAATACGCCAAGCAATTCCAACCTTTAGAGTTAGTCAAAATCGAAGCGTTTGGTGGTTGGAATGCGGCACAGAAAAAGCATTTTGCCGATGATGGCGTGTTTGACCAAATTTACGGCACCGGCAAATAAGCCCGCCCCCGCCCTTTACTAACAGCCACTGCCCATAGTTAAGCGAAGTACAACGGCTTTAGACCTTGTCTGGTCAGTTTTATGGCCGACTCGGCAACGTCTAAAGCCGTTGCACTCCAGCCGGAATTGCTTAACTTTATGGTAACGCTAATATCCTAAGCAGGCTTGCCATAACGGCCTGACCTTTAAACACCGATAGCCCAACGACCGACCCTTTGTGAGAATAACGATGTCACGCACTAGCATCATGCCAGGATTTCGCCCCACGATTAGCTTCACTTTGCTGTACTTAAGCCTAGTGGTGTTAATCCCGTTAAGTACCTTGGTATTCAAAAGTTTCCAGCTCAGTTGGGAAGATTATCTGAACATCATCACCAACAAACGCGTGCTGTCTTCGTTTCGGGTCAGTTTTATAACGGCTTTGGTGGCGGCGGGTATTGCCAGCTTTTTTGGCTTTATTGTCGCGTGGGTGTTAGTGCGCTACGCCTTTATAGGCAAACGCTTTTTTCATGCCCTTATCGATTTCCCGTTTGCCCTGCCTACTGCCGTGGCAGGTATTGTGTTGGCAACTATTTTTCAGCCTAGCGGGTTTTTGGGCAAATTCCTGATGCAAACCTTCGGCATACAAGTGGCGTTTAAGCCTTTGGGCATCGTCATGGCGTTAATTTTTATCAGCATCCCATTTATCGTGCGCACGGTAGAACCCGTGTTGTTGGAATTTGAAAGCTCTATGGAAGAAGCCGGGGCCAGTTTAGGGGCAACGCGTTGGCAAGTGTTTACCAAAATCATTTTCCCCAATGTGTTTCCAGCCTTATTGACGGGTTTTGCCTTGGCGTTTGCCCGGGGCGTAGGCGAATACGGTTCGGTGATTTTTATCGCGGGCAACATTCCATATATCTCAGAAATCGTGCCCTTGCTGATCGTCACCAAGCTGGAACAGTTCGATATTGAAGGCGCAACCGCTATTGCCCTGACCATGTTGGTCATTTCATTTTTGTTATTGTTATTGATTAATGTCTTGCAATATTGGGTGCGCAAGCGTTCAGGACAACTCTAAGGAACACACACCATGAGCCATACCCCACCAAAAATCGTCCCCGCCAAATTGGCGTTGCGCCAGCCCCGGGCTTTGCAAGACCCCACTTGGGTGCGCTGGCTGCTGACCGCAACAGCTGTGGGTTTTATCAGCCTGTTTATCTGCTTGCCCTTGGGTTTGGTGATTTTTCAAGCCTTATCGAAAGGCATCAGCACTTATTGGTCGGCGTTAACGCAAGACGATACGCTGTCGGCGATTAACCTCACTTTGCTGGTCGCCTTGGTGACTGTGCCCTTAAACACCGTGTTTGGTGTGGCGGCAGCGTGGGCGATTACCCGCTTTGACTTTAAAGGTAAAAGCCTGTTGACCACTTTAATCGATTTGCCGTTTTCAGTTTCTCCGGTTATTTCCGGGTTTATTTTTGTGTTGCTGTTTGGCGCGGAAGGCTGGTTTGGCGAATGGCTCATGGCCCACGACATTAAAATCATTTTTGCCGTGCCGGGGATTATCTTGGCAACGCTGTTTATTACCTTTCCTTTTGTCGCCCGGCAACTGATTCCGCTGATGCAGGAAATGGGCAACCAAGAAGAAGAGGCCGCCTTGTCTTTAGGGGCCAGCGGCTGGAAAACCTTTTGGGCGGTCACTCTGCCGAATATCAAATGGGCGTTGTTATATGGCGTGTTGTTATGTAATGCCCGCGCAATGGGCGAGTTTGGCGCGGTATCGGTGGTGTCCGGGCATATCCGTGGTTTGACCAACACCTTGCCCTTACATGTTGAAGTTAATTACAACGATTACGATGTCGTTGGCGCTTTTGCCAGTGCCTCAATCTTGGCGGCTTTGGCGATTGTCACGCTGATATTAAAAACCGCGTTGGAATGGAAACAAGCCACCCGCTAGCACGCTTACGCCCCCTTTTTTTGAGAATCCGATCATGAGTATCTTACTTGCAGACATCAGTAAAAATTTTGGTAGTTTTTCTGCCCTAAACCATATCAACTTAGAAATTCCTGAAGGTGAATTGGTGGCTCTGCTGGGCCCGTCAGGCTGTGGCAAAACCACTTTGTTGCGCATTATTGCTGGCTTGGAACGTGCCGACCAAGGCCGCGTATTGCTGAGCGGTGTAGACAAAACCCACCAAGAAGTCAGTGCGCGCGGCATTGGTTTTGTGTTCCAGCATTATGCCTTGTTCCGGCATATGTCGGTTTTTGAAAACGTCGCTTTTGGTTTGCGCGTAAAACCGCGCAGTACCCGCCCCAGCAACGAAGCCATCAGCAAAAAAGTCCATGCCTTGCTGGAGTTGGTGCAATTAGATTGGCTGCATGACCGCTACCCCGACCAATTGTCTGGCGGACAACGCCAACGTATCGCCTTGGCCCGCGCATTGGCGGTAGAACCGTCGGTGTTGTTGTTGGATGAACCGTTTGGTGCGCTGGATGCCAGTGTGCGTAAAGATTTGCGGCAATGGCTGAGAAATTTGCACCACGAACTGAACGTAACCAGCATTTTTGTCACCCACGATCAAGAAGAAGCGATGGAAGTGGCGAGTCAAGTCGTGGTGTTAAACCACGGGCGTATCGAACAACAAGGCTCGCCCAGTGCCATTTATGACCATCCTGCTAATGCTTTTGTATCGCGCTTTATCGGGCAAACCAACATTTTTGATTTAGGCGAACATGACAGTGATTGGCTGCAAGCCGCAGGTTTATTGACACCGCAAAAAGACGGCAAAATCGCCCACGTCCGCCCGCATGACATCATCATTGAAAAATCCCGCGCCGAAGACAACGCACCTGCTATGGTAAAAGATTGGCAACACTTAGGGGCGTTGATCCGTTTGGAATTGGTTAAAAATGGCTCGAATAGCTCAGCCGCGCATGTCTTTGCCGAAATGCCCAATGACCAATTTAAAGAGTTGCAACTTAATCGGGGCGACAAGGTTGATTTAAAAATACGCCAAGCGCATTGGTTCCATTAAGCCGATAACTATGTGCCAACGCCGCGCTAACCACCCAAGGACTCTTAGAAAAGGACGCTAACCATGAACTTAAGCCAAATTGAATTGCTGAGGGTTTTACAAGAAACCAACCTTAATTTGTCCAAGGCCGCTGAAAAAATGCACATCGTGCAATCCGCCGTCAGTCGGCAACTGCATTTGTTCGAGGCGGAACTGGGTTCGCCCTTGTTTGAGCGGCAAGGCAAAAAACTAGTCGGTATGACCCCGTTAGGGCTGCGCATTATGGATGAAGTGGCGGCAATTAACCGCGCCAAAAGCAATATCCAGCACATCGCCGCCGATTATTTGGACAGCAACCAAGGCGTGTTGCACATCGCCACCACCCACACCCAAGCAAAATATTTTCTGCCCGTGCCTATCCAACGGTTTCGGACAAAATATCCTGGGGTAAAAATTTACATGGTGCAATCGTCACCCGACCAATTGATTGAACAATTGCACACGCGCAAGGCCGACATTGCCATTTGTACGGAAAAAGTCGATCAAGAACCGGATTTGGTGATTGAAACCTGTTATGAATGGCATCATGCGCTGGTAGTGCCTAAAGGCCATCCCCTAAGCGAGGGTGAAATCACCTTACAACGCCTCGCCACGTTTCCTGTCTTAACTTATAGCTTTGGTTTTACGGGGCGTTCGACTATTGAAAGTGCGTTTAAAAATGCCGGATTAGAGCTGGACATTACCTTAGCGGCTTCGGACACCGACGTGATTAAAACCTATGTGCGCCTAGGTATGGGCGTGGGCTTAATCACGGCGATGGCGTATGATCCTCAGGCTGACAACGATTTGGTGGCACGCGATTTATCCACTATTATGCCCAGTTCAAGAACCAAGATTGCTTATTTAAAGCACAATTATTTACCCTTATACAGTCAGCATTTTATTGCCGAATTACTGTTGGCGGCCAAGGAAATAAGTTGTTGATCCCCTGTTGCTCGGGTGTTGACTTACGCTTAACGCCTTGACAAACCCTAGCCCCTCAAGTAACTTAACCGTCAATTGCAAGCTGACCGGATAACCGGAAGCCAGTGAATCCGTAAGGGTCACTGGCTTTTTTTTGGCCAAAATTTAGGCCATCTCCCATCACTCGCAGCAGGAATTACTATGACCCATTGGTACGAAGACAACTCCCAGTCTATAGGGAATACCCCATTAGTCCGCCTTAACCGCATTGTTGATGGCGCCCCCGTTACCCTCTTGGCGAAGATAGAAGGCCGCAATCCGGCGTATTCGGTCAAATGCCGGATAGGTGCGGCGATGATTTGGGATGCCGAGCAGCGCGGCTTGCTGAGTCCTGGCAAAGAACTGGTCGAACCCACTAGCGGCAACACTGGCATCGCTTTGGCTTTTGTAGCGGCAGCGCGGGGCATACCGCTCACCCTTACCATGCCAGAAACCATGAGTTTAGAGCGGCGTAAATTGCTGCTGGCCTATGGCGCAAAATTGGTGCTGACCGAAGGCGCAAAAGGCATGGGTGGCGCGATTGCCAAAGCCGAAGAAATTGCCGCATCAGATCCAGACCGCTATGTGTTATTGCAACAGTTTAAAAATCCTGCCAACCCTGCGATACACGAACGCACGACCGGGCCGGAAATTTGGCGGGACACCGATGGCGGCATCGACATTTTGGTGTCAGGTGTCGGCACGGGCGGCACGATTACAGGCGTGACGCGTTATATCAAACACCATCAAGGCAAAGCCATTTTGTCGGTGGCGGTAGAACCCGCTGCCAGCCCAGTGTTAAGCCAATACCGTGCAGGTGTGCCGTTAGCGCCTGGGCCACACAAGATTCAAGGCATAGGCGCGGGCTTTGTCCCACAAGTGCTGGATTTGGATTTGGTCGATGCCATAGAGCAAGTCAGCAACGAAGAGGCAATTGCCTATGCCCTGCGCTTGGCGCGGGAAGAAGGCATTTTGGCGGGCATTTCTTGTGGTGCTGCCGTCGCGGTTGCTGTGCGTTTAGCCCAACAGCCAGAGCATAGCGGCAAAACCATAGTCGTGGTCTTGCCCGATTCGGGTGAGCGGTATTTAAGCTCTGCCTTGTTTGAAGGCGTTTTTGATGCCAGCGGAGCGGCGGCATGAGCAACGAACACCTAACTGTTAGCCACTAC
Source organism: Methylococcaceae bacterium (assembly GCA_013140465.1). Taxonomy (GTDB): domain Bacteria; phylum Pseudomonadota; class Gammaproteobacteria; order Methylococcales; family Methylomonadaceae; genus Methylobacter_C. The sequence goes on along the minus strand of JABFST010000043.1, from coordinate 5,208 downwards.
AACTGGGGCATTGATGACTTGGTGGCGCAATTGCGGGAATTGCGCGTGCATTCGCTAGAAACCCGCAGCCGTCGCGACAAGCCGCCCAAATTGCCGTCACGCAAAGAATTACAGGACATCTTGGATGGCCTAGGTGCGGTGTTATTCCCTAATCGTTTAGGTTTGCCGGATTTGAATGACGAAGGCATCGATTATTTTGTCGGGCATACCTTAGAGAGCTTGTTGCGCAAACTCTATAAACAAGTCAGCCGCGAATTGCGGTTTGTGTCAGGACTCGCCGCCGAACAAGAAACCGAAAACGCCCAAGCCATCGCCCTCGTCAGGCAATTTGCCGCACAACTGCCTACGGTCAGGGCATTGCTGGATACTGACATACAAGCGGCATACGAAGGCGATCCGGCGGCTAATAGCCCGGATGAAGTGTTGGTGTGTTACCCCGGCATCACCGCGATGTTGCACCACCGTTTTGCCCATGTCCTATACCGCTTGGGTGTGCCTTTAGTCGCCCGCATGATTGCGGAAATCGCCCATTCCGCAACTGGGATCGACATCCACCCGGGTGCGCAAATCGGCGAAAGCTTTTTTATTGACCACGGCACGGGCGTGGTGATTGGTGAAACCGCCGTCATAGGTCGCCATGTCCGCGTGTACCAAGCCGTCACTTTAGGGGCCAAACGCTTTCTAAAAGACGACAACGGTGTGTTGGTGAAAGGCAATGCCCGGCATCCGATTGTTGAAGACAACGTGGTGATTTATGCCGGCGCCACTATTTTAGGGCGCATTACCATAGGCCAAGGCTCGGTGATAGGCGGCAATGTGTGGCTAACCCATAGCGTACCGCCTAACAGCACGATTACCCAAGAGCTGACGCGCAGCGAATAAAGTGTTGGGGGTTGGCCCTTAACGTTCGTGTTTGCCGTCATTGATAACAGTAACCACCGCCAATGCCAACATTGGCACAACTAACCACACCACAAAGGAAAAGCTCATGACCGATATACACGAAGGCCAAACCCACACTGCTTTAGGCGATGTCGCTGCCCGCACCTTGGCGAATGCCACCAAAACCGTCCCTATGCTATCGACCATCACGCCTAGATGGTTGGTGCATTTGCTGCAATGGAAACCGTTGGAAGCGGGTATTTACCGCGTCAATAAAGTTAAAAATGAAGCAGGGCTAAATGTGGATTGTTCCAGTTTAGACGAAAAAATCTTGCCGCAAACCTTTGTCGATTATGAAGAATGGGGCCGTGAATACCGTCTGAACGCCGTCAACACCGTATTGGACGTGCATACCCGCATTTCTGACCTGTACAGCAGCCCGCATAACCAAATCCACGAACAACTCCGTCTTACCATTGAAACCATCAAAGAACGCCAAGAAAGCGAATTGATTAACAATGCCGAATACGGCTTGTTGAATAATGTTGCGCCTGGTTTTAGGGTGCAATCACGCACTGGCGCACCGACCCCAGACGATATGGATGAACTGATCTCACGGGTTTGGAAAGAACCCGCGTTTTTCTTGGCCCACCCGCAAGCGATAGCAGCGTTTGGACGCGAATGCACGCGCCGTGGCGTACCACCTGCCATTGTCACTTTGTTTGGTTCGCAGTTCTTGACTTGGCGCGGCTTGCCGTTAATCCCATCCGATAAAGTCAAAGTCATCAACGGCAAAAGCAACATCTTATTGCTGCGCACAGGGGAAAGCCGTCAAGGCGTGGTCGGTTTGTACCAACCTAATCTGACTGGCGAACTGAGCATGGGCTTATCTGTGCGCTTTATGGGCATCAACCACAAAGCGATAGCTTCTTATCTGATTTCCTTGTATTGCTCACTCGCGGTGTTGACTGACGATGCACTCGGCGTGCTCGAAAATATCGATGTGGACAAATACTATGACTACAAGTGAATATCCCCTAACACCTGACTTTAACGCCCCTACGGCTGCGGCTGTGTTGCCCGACCTCGCGCAACTGTCCGAACTTGCCAATGCCTTGTTTACGGCATTGCCTTGTGACGGTTCGCGCTTAGGCATTGTTGCCGATGCGGCCCCGCAAAGCGTGACTTCACCGTTGGCGGAGCTACACCAAGCGGGCTTGATTGGTATCGGTGGACAGCCTTTTGCCGGACACCCGCCCAGCAGTTTTGCACCACGCCAAGCGTCTTACGAAAGCGTGCCTAACCACTTGGACACAGGAGCGGTGCTTAGCCAACCTAGCCGCCCGCAAAACGCGTGGGAGCAAGACCTGATAGCGGGCTTAGTGCCACAAGACTTAGGCTTGCCGAGTGCTGCGCAACTCCAAGACTTATTGGTAGCCAAGCCCCCCGTCGGCACACCAGAAATAAGCGGTTTGTCTGTGCCGAACCCAACTATTGGTCAGTCACACACAGGTGCTATAGCACAAGCCCAAACTGCATCTGGGCTTACTGATATACGCGCAGGGCTTAGTCCACAAGTGTTGGGTGATGAGTTACAAAAACTGTTTGCCCAGCCGCCGACACCGACACTGCCCGAATCTGCCGTGCGCACCGTACCTGAATTTGATGCCAGCCGGATTGCCGGGTTAAACCCCCAAGCCTACGGTTTGCCGGGCGAAGCAGAGCTGCAACAGTTGTTTGCGTCTGCGCTAAAGCCTGCTCAAACGTCTGTGCCTAGCAACAGTGCAGACACCCAAGCGTTCTACTTTTTGAACGAGTCCCGCACCACAGCCGCCAATCCGGCGGCTGGACTCGGTTTGGCCCATCCGGCGTTTGATGTCCATACTTTGCGCCGGGATTTTCCTATCCTGAAAGAGCGCGTAAACGGCTATCCGCTCGCCTGGCTGGACAATGCCGCAACCACCCAAAAGCCACAAGCGGTTATCGACAGGGTGTCGTATTTTTACGAACACGAAAACTCCAACATCCACCGTGCCGCACACGAACTCGCGGCGCGCGCGACCGATGCCTACGAACATGCGCGGGACACCGTGGCAAAGTTTGTGAATGCCTCATCAGCAGATGAAATTATCTTCGTTCGCGGCACCACCGAAGGCATCAATTTAGTCGCGCAAAGCTGGGGACGCGATACCTTGGTCGCGGGTGATGAAATCGTCGTCACTTGGCTGGAGCATCATGCCAACATCGTGCCGTGGCAACAATTGTGCGCCGCTACAGGTGCGGTGTTGCGGGTTGTGCCTGTTGATGACAGCGGGCAAGTGCTACTGGGCGAATACCAAAAATTGCTCAATTCGCGCACCAAACTGGTGGCGTTTACCCATGTCTCCAATGCCTTGGGAACAATCACGCCAGCGCAAGAAATTATCGCGATGGCACATCGGGTGGGCGCAAAAGTGTTGCTGGATGCCGCTCAATCGATAGCCCATTTGCAAGTAGATGTACAAGCCTTGGATTGTGACTGGTGCGTGTTTTCAGGCCACAAAATATTTGGCCCCACAGGCATAGGTGCGGTGTATGGCAAACCCGAATTGCTGGAAACAATGCCGCCGTGGCAAGGTGGCGGCAATATGATAGCCGATGTCACTTTTGAAAAGACCCTCTACCAACCTGCTCCGGCAAAATTTGAGGCGGGTACGGGCAATATAGCTGATGCGGTAGGCTTAGGTGCGGCACTCGACTACTTAAGCAAAATCGGCCTAGCGAATGTCGCCAGATATGAGCATGAGTTATTGCTGTATGGGATGGAAGCCCTGCAACGCATAAAAGGCTTGCGCCTCATCGGTACGGCAAAAGAAAAAACCAGCGTGCTGTCGTTTGTGCTGGCGGGCCATAGCAACCAAGACATCGGCGTCGCCTTAAACCGCGTCGGAATTGCCGTGCGCACCGGGCATCATTGCGCCCAACCCATCTTGCGCCGCTTTGGGCAAGAAAGCACCGTGCGGCCTTCGCTGGCGTTTTACAACACTTATGAAGAAATTGACCGTTTGGTCAGCACCGTGCGCGATATTCAAAGTGGTAAAAGTTACCACTAAATATTGTAACTATTCAGCATCCCGGGCACAACAGCCGTTCGCTGAGCGGAACAGCCGTTCGCTGAGCGGAACAGCCGTTCGCTGAGCGGAACAGCCGTTCGCTGAGCGGAGTCGAAGCGAACAAACCGGCTTCGACTCCGCTCAGCCTACGGTAAAGACTCCGCTCAGCCTACGGTAAATTTGACTTATTAGAAGTCGCTCTGAATAGTTACTAAATATTTAGCTAATCCAACAATCATGCCCTAAGGCGGTTTCGCAACAGAGACTGTGACAGTATTTCAAATACTCGCAAAAAGGTGTTTTTTATTTTCGTAAGCCTTTATTTTAAGTAGAGACTGGAGTGAAAAAACGTGTTTTTTCACTCCGATGGGCAAGCTTACGTTAATTCTTTCACAGTCTCTGGTGCGTATCCACCTAACAGCTGGAGTACAACGGCTTTAGACGTTGCTGTGTCGGCCATGAAACCTAGAATACACCTTACGGGTTTACGGCCTTGATAAAAAAGATATTGAAAATAAGTTTTACGCGTTGATGGGATATGTAAAAAGATAGGTTAATTGGGTTTTCAATAGTTCAAAATGATGATGCCCAAAATTATAAGGAGCTTTGGGATAGGCGATATTATAAATTTGGTTAATAATAGCTTTATGATTTTCCTTAGATTCAAATTTTGAACATGCTAAAAAATTATTTATGCAGTCTCTTTGTGCTTCGGGAATCGTAGATAAAAGAAAGGATTCCAAATAGCCGACTTTTGTTGTTGGATCACACATAACATAAGTGTCACTAATGCCTTCAATCTCTAATTTTTTGATAACATCATTTAATTTTTCTAGGGTATTTTCAAAGCCACCATAAATACTATCATTTTTTATATCGTCGGCATCAACAACAAACAGCAATTTTCCAATTTGACCGCTATCAATTTCTAATTTCAAATCTTTATAGTTTGTATTGTCCAATTGAAAGAATTGTACTTATTCAGGCCCCCCTCGCAAGCTCTCCCCCCTTGAAAAAGGGGGGGAGAGCTTGCGAGGGGGCTGAGGGGGGTTATTAAATAAACCTCCCCTAACCCCTCCTTTTTAAGGAGGGGGACTGAATGTTTACAAAGAATTTACTTTTTCCACTAAAAATATAAAAACTAACTTTGTGTTTATCAAAGCCAAGATGGTTCATTAACGTTTCAAAAAATACTTGGTCATTTTTTCCTTCGCATAAAATAGCTGCTTTTACC
>JABFST010000164.1 GCA_013140465.1 Methylococcaceae bacterium | reverse complement strand
ATCAGCACTTTTAGGGCGGATATTGACGTGTCAACATGTGGGCGCATTTCGCCGCTGAAAGCCTTAAATTATCTGATCCACAGCTTTGAGTCTGATGTTGTGACGATGGATTATAAAGTGCGTGGCTTTACGCGCGACATTTCCGGCAAAAAGCATTATATCGACCACAACATCACGTCCATACAAAATTACATAGCCAAGGACACCCAACAAAGCTATCAAATGATTGATGTTAACGTCTATCAGGAAAATATTTTCCATACTAAAATGATGCTTAAGGAAACAGAGCTGGAAAATTATTTGTTTGAAAAAGAAAGCAATTTGACGGATGAACAAAAAGCCGAAATCCAAGCTAAGCTCCAAAAAGAAGTAACGGAAATTTTTTACGGACATAACTACCGCCGTAAAAAAATTAAAGTGGCTGACCCCAAATAACCTGGCCCACGCAAGACCGCCCTACCCTCACGCCCCTCTTTCTTTTCAAAAGGGGCGCGATGCTCTAAACATCCGCCCTGTTTTCCTCAGGGCTACTATACACCCGCTCCCCCAGCGTTTGCCCACAATCGCGCACAACCTAAGCCCAACGCCCTTATGAACACCAAAACCCTATGCCTCATGCTTATGCTCTCTGTTTCATCAGCTGTTTTGGCTGCACCCGATAGCCAAGGCGACATGGATAGCCGCCATAGCAACAGACTAGAACATTTAAGCAAAAACCTAGACTTGACCCCCGAACAAAAAAGCCAGCTTGCACAAGTGTTTAAGGAAGAAGAGGCCAAATTACAAGCTATCCATGATGAAACGCAAAACCGTTTGCAAGAAATACTGAGCAAAGAGCAGCTGATAAAACTGCAAGAACTTAAAAAACAAGGCCACAGCAAATGGAAAAAGAAATTGGCTGACCTAAAAAGCCGGATAGCACCTGAATAACGCTTAGTCCACTCTCAGCAAACCTGCACGGCGACATCCTTTATCATTTGAAGCTGACACGGCAACGTCTAAAGCCGTTGCACTCCAGCTGTGATTGTGGATTTCTCCGCAGCTACAGTACGCTGCTGCCATTGCCTTTGGAGACTTGCTTAAATTGACAACAGCCGCAATGCCTCCCAAAACCCATACGCCTACTGCCTTTTGATGCGCACCCGCTGTCATTTTTTACACTTTGTGCTGGTCTGTTTGGCTATGTGTCCATTTAGCCCAGCATGGGCTGACGACGGTGACAACGCGTATCGCCTAGGCCGTGGCTATGCTGTAGGCGACACGGGCTTACGGCTGGGCGGCTATGCGGCTATCCAAACCGCCTTGCCGCAGCATCGGGCATGGTCTTTTGAAGTCAATGACCTCAGCCTATTTTTGACGTGGGATAACGGCGGACGCTTCCATTTTTTTTCAGAACTGGAAGCGGGGGACTTGCTCAGTGCGGGCGAGCACCAATCATTGGGCGTACAAAATGTACATTTTGAGTTTGAACGCTGCTATCTCGACACCTTAATCAACAACTACCTCAGCGTGCGCTTAGGCAAGTATTTAAGCCCTATCGGGCAATGGAACAGCATTCATGCCGCGCCGTTGGTGTGGACCAGTTCCCGCCCCGTCGCGACCGAAAATTTGTTCTCCACCCACGGCACAGGGTTGATGCTGTATGGTTCTGCCACCTTCGCCCAACATTTGCTTGAGTACAGTATCTATGGTGATGCCAGTAACAGTCTCGATGTACATCGCTCAGAAAATCCGTTTGAAAACGCCGCTGGTGGGCATATCCGCTATTTTGTAAGCGATGCGCTACAAATTGGCGCTTCCTACGCTAATTTTACCCTCAACGAACACGCGCCTGCCCGCTCCCACTTAGCGGGCTTGGACTTAGCTTGGCGTTACCACCGCTATGAACTAAGCAGTGAACTGGTGTACCGCAACAGCCAGCACGCCTCAAAACCACACACTTGGCAAGGCTTTGTCCAAAGCGCAATCCCGCTAACCCAGCAATGGTACGCGATTAGCCGCTACGAGTTTTTTCAACAACAGCAAGATCGCACGGGCCAAGTTGGTTTGCTCGGTTTGGCCTACCGCCCAATTCCGCCACTAACCTGGAAATTGGAATATCGCTTAGGCAGCCACAATTCTGCCCTCGCCGCCGATGGCTTTACCGCTTCTTTCGCTATTTTGTTCTGATGATACGCATCGCTTACCGCCTACTCATCATACTGATGCTGGCAGCCTTTCCGGCGCGGGCAGAAGACGCTTTGGCTGTGATTATGGCGGCAGATACGCCACTCAACACCATCAGCCTCGCAGAGCTAAAGCTGATTTACCTGCGCAAAAACCAGATAGATGCCCAAGGCAACCGCTGGATTCCGTTAAACCTGCCTGTCAACGACCCGCTCAGGCGGCGATTTTCGCTAACCCTGTTTTCGTTGCTACCCGAAGCCCAAGATGACTATTGGAATGTCCAATACTTTAACGGCATCAACCCGCCTAAAGTCATGGGTTCTGAAGAGGCCGTGCTGCGCTTTGTGGCAACCACCCAAGGCAGCATCGCTTATGTGCGCCAACAAAGCGTAGACCCGCGCGTTAAAGTCTTACGGCTCATGAAGTAAGTCTATGGCTTTTCATACCAAAATTGCAGCCGACTTTTGCATAGTCTGCAATTTTGGTAGCCAAATTCTGTACACCTTAACGGTTTACCGTTAAACCCAAAACACTATTTTAAGATCGCCAACCAGCGTATTGCCTATCATCTGCCAAAAGTGCCTATCAGGCCGTTACGTTTGGCATAGTCCCTGCTTTGTCTAGTATTAAGATGCCAACAAACAGCACTTGCTTTTGCTTGTACTAGGCAAAACCAGCTGCGCATCTACAACTATAATCAATCTATTATGAGTACCAAACGTTTATCTACCGGAGCAAAGCCATGATTAAACACTTACACTTATCCCCAAAGCGCATACTCCTGACGTTGTGCCTGTCACTCGCCACTAACCTGCTGGCAACAGAAGCGTTTGCCACCCAAAAAATCATGAACACTTATAACGCACCCGATTGTAAGGCTTGTCATGCTGGTGGCAGGTACACAAAAGCCGAAGGCAAAGCCGGTTTAGCGACGTTTTTAGCCGCACAGACTCCCACTTGTACCGCACCACAAGTGCTACAAAACAATGTCTGCGTTACGCCTAGCACACCCACTATACCCACTTGCACTGCACCACAAGTGCTGCAAAACAATGTCTGCGTTACGCCTAGCACGCCCACTATACCCACTTGCACTGCACCACAAGTGCTGCAAAACAATGTCTGCGTCACGCCTAGCATACCCACTATCCCCACTTGCACCGCCCCGCAGGTGCTGCAAAACAATGTCTGCGTTACGCCTAGCACTGCTTGCAGCCAACAGACCGCAAATTTTGATGACGATTCTGACGATGAATCAGATGACGCTTTAGAAAATGAATCAGAAGATGATAATGATGATGGGGATGATGAATCTGACAACCCTAAAAAGAAAGCAAAATCTGCTTCTTCTAAAATTGTGCCGACCTTGACTGCGCCTGACAAAGTGTCTGTCCATGCAGGTGAAACCTTGCACTTGGCAGTGACGGCATTTGACTGCAAAGACCGTCCTATTACCATACTCGCAGCGCCGTTGCCAAAAGGCGCTGCGCTTAACAACAGCATAGACCCCGAACTGCACATGCCCAAAGCGGTCTTGACTTGGACACCGCCATTAACAGCTGAAGGCCAAGCCCTGACTATCACCTTAAAAGCAGTTGCCAGCGGCGATGACCACCAAAAAATCGCCTCTGCGCCGCTCGCAGTGATTATAGACGTACTGCCACCGTTACCTGTATCCGCCAACGCCGCCGACACTCTAGTCAGCAGCAACACCATCAGCAGTGCGCGCTATAACACCAGCAGCCAAAAACTCGTGCTGCAAGGCAAACTCGTTTGGGACAACAACAGCACGGCTGCCGAACGCTTAGCCGTAATCAAAGCCGAGACTGTTGCCATCACAGATGCTGCGACCAACGCGGCTTTAGCCAACGCAAAAGTGGCTAAAAACGGTGCTTGGCATGTGAGTGTCGCATTACGCGCCGACTTAGCCCCGTGTTCGGTCGATGCTATTGTTCATGGCAAAAGTGCTATCAAAGCCGTGACTGGACTTAAGCGTTGTAATCCTTAAATCAAGATGCCGCCGCCTACAAGACGTAGGCGGCAGTAAGCCACCGATTTCGTAAACACTCCTAGATGGAATTCCTAAGATGACCCACAAACTCACGCTCAGTACAGTTATGGTGGTTGCCAGTTTAGGCTTGGCAGGGACAGTTTCGGCAACGGAACAAATCGCCGCCAAACTAAACACCACTGACTGTAACAAATGCCATAGCAGCCCCATACAATCCAAAACCGATTTACGCCCAGGTGTCAGCAGTGCCTATAACCAAGACCAACGCAACTTAACAGGGCTTAAAGCGTTTCTGGCCCAAAGCCCTGCCGTCAAGCCCGCGATCAATCCTATTGCTGTGGAATGGGATGCCGAAGTGGGGCAAAGGTTGGAAATTCCCTTATCGGTCAGCAACGTTGAACTCGGCGCATTCCGTATCTTGGGCAAATTAGCGGGCTTAGGTTTTAGCGCGGACTATATTGCCGACTCGGGTTTGCCCACCATAGACCTACAATGGACACCTACCGCCGCACAAGCCAATAAAGCCTATACCTTAAAATTGACGGCCCAAGAAACGCTCAGCACCAAAAAACTGAGCTCAGTGCCGAAGACCGTTAAAATTCGGGTTTGGCCCCAAGGCAACCGCGACACGGCTTACATCAGTAAATTAATGGTGGCAACCAGTAAATGGGCGAACAATATGCTCACGCTTAAAGGCAAGGTGATACTGAATCCCCTGATGACAGCAGCAGAAAAATCGGCCTTTTTGCAACGCACCGACTTAACTGTCAGCCTGACCCAAGGCACTAGCGGCACCGGCACGGCTCTCAGCCCCGCCTTGGCCTTAAACTTACAAAGCAATGGCAGTTGGATACTAGCGGACATTCCTTTACCCGCGCCCGTACCCTGCTCGCTGACACTGTCTTTAGACGGTGCAAAAGCCAGCCGCACACTGAGCGGCGCACCTAAAGACTGTGTTAAATAAGGCTGGGGCTTAGCCCATTAATTCCCAGCTAAGCACCACGAAGAACGCGAAGTTAGATTCTTAGCGTTCTTCGTCGTGCCTCCACAGTAACTATTCAGCATCCAGGACACAACAGCCGTTCGCTGAGCGGAACAGCCGTTCGCTGAGCGGAACAGCCGTTCGCTGAGCGGAACAGCCGTTCGCTGAGCGGAGTCGAAGCGAACAAACCGGCTTCGACTCCGCTCAGCCTACGGTAAAGACTCCGCTCAGCCTACGGTAAAGACTCCGCTCAGCCTACGGTAAATTTGACTTATTAGAAGTCGCTCTGAATAGTTACCCTCCACATGGATTAAAAATCGTTTGCCCATACACTTGGCAGAGTCTGCCGCATTCACCAAACTTTCACTATGACGACTTCGCCCCCATTTGTTAAGCCACTGCCTAACCGTTTATCGTACATGACTTTGCTGTTATTGGCAGGACTAGCCGATGCAGCCGCCACCGAACAGATTATGCGCGAAAACAACGCCCCATCGTGCGCGTCTTGCCACACGCAAGGGCAGTATTCCAAATCCGAAGGCAAAGCCGGACTCAAGGCATTTTTAGATGCCCGCGCCAAAGCAGAAACCGCCTATCGCTTAAAACACCGCCCCACTATCAGCCCGATAGCGATGACCTGGGACATTAATGCCGGGCAAAGCTTAAGCATCCCCTTATCGGTCAGCGACCCGGAACAAGACACGTTCCATATCACTGGCACTGTGCCTAGTGGTTCTATCTTGACTAAAGAAACCACCGCCGCCAATGGCTTGCCGACCGTCATTTTTAAGTGGACACCGACAGCGGCACAAGCCAACAAGTCTTATGCGCTCAAGTTTGTTGCCAAAGAAACTGCCAGTGCCAAAAAACTGGCATCTGCCGCAGTTACCGCCACTGTCCGAGTTTGGCCCGCAGACGGCAAAGAACCCGCGTACATCAGCCAATTGCTGGTTGCCTCTAGCCGCTGGGCGGCAGAGAAACTGACGCTAAAAGGCAGTATGACACCCAACAAAATGTTGACGGCAAGCGAAAAGAGCCAGTTATTGGCACGCACAGATTTTACCGCCACGCTTAGCCAAGGCAGCACAGGACTAGGTGCAGTGATTGCACATGTGCCAATTAAGTTTATGGCTAACGGTAATTGGACATTGCCGGACATCCCACTAGCCGCACCGTTTGCCTGTCAGATCACCATTGTAGTGGCAAACGTTAAGGCGACACGCGCGATAGCGGGAGCAGAAAAAGAGTGCAGGAGATGATACCCATGCTGTCGGGCTGATGCCGACAACATGGGCAAGAGGGGATAACGCGCTGTTATTTGGCGCTGACAGGGGTCAGCTTCCACAACTCGTTGTTATATTCGGAGATAGTGCGGTCAGTAGAAAACTTACCGCTATTGGCGCAATTGATGATGCTCATTTTAGTCCAACGGTCTTTGTCTTGATACGCGGCTTCGACACGTTTTTGGGCATCCACAAAGCTTCTAAAGTCGGCGATAGTCACCCAAGGATCATGCGGGCTTCTTAGCGAACCAATAATGCCGTCAAAAATATTGGCTTCAAATTGGTTAAAATGCCCGCACTCCAACAAGGCCATGACCCGTTGCAAATCGTCGTCTTGTCCGATAATGGCAGCAGGATTGTAGTTGTCGCGCAACGCCTCAACTTGGTCTTCAGTCAGGCCAAACAAGAAGAAATTGTCATCTCCTACTTCTTCACGGATTTCAATATTCGCGCCATCCAGAGTGCCGATAGTCAAAGCACCATTCATCATAAACTTCATATTGCCTGTGCCAGACGCTTCTTTACCAGCGGTGGAAATTTGCTCTGACAAATCAGCACCCGGGCAAATTTTTTCCATCGCGGATACACGGTAGTTCGGCAAGAAAATCAGTTTTAATTTATCGCCGACTTCGGGATCGTTGTTAATCACATGGGCGACATTGTTAATCAATTTAATGATTTTCTTCGCCATGAAATAACCAGGCGCGGCTTTGCCACCTATCAGCACGCAACGGTTGGTCCAGTTTGCGGTGTCGCCGCGTTTGATGCGGTCATACAAATGGATGACGTGCAGCACGTTTAACAGCTGGCGTTTATATTCGTGGATACGCTTGACCTGCACGTCAAACAACGCCGTGACATCAATATCAAAATCAACGCCCAGCTCTTGTTTTTTGAAATCAATCAGGGTTTGTTTGGCACTTTGTTGGACTTCATACCAACGTTTGCAGAACGCCTTGTCGTTAATATGGGCTTCGAGTTTTTTCAGCTCTGACAAATCGGTGATCCAAGCATCTCCGATAGTCTTGGTGATTAATTCCGCCAACTCGGGGTTACAGGCCGCCAACCAGCGGCGCGGCGTGACACCATTGGTTTTGTTGTTAAACTTCTCAGGCCATAACTCGTAAAAATCATGGAACAAGCCTTGTTGCAACAATTTAGAATGCAGTTCCGCAACACCATTCACAGAATAACTGCCGACGATAGCCAAATAGGCCATTCTTACCCGCTGCTCGCCGCCTTCTTCAATTAAGGACATACGCGCCAAACGGTCTTTGTCGCCAGGCCAACGGGAAGACACCACTGCCAAAAAGCGGGCGTTGATTTCAAAAATAATTTCCATCAAACGGGGCAGCAATTGCTTAAACAAATTGACTGACCATTTTTCCAACGCTTCCGGCAATAAGGTGTGGTTGGTGTAGGCCATCGTGCTGCGGGTAATCGCCCACGCATCATCCCAAGACAAACCGTGGTTGTCCATCAACAAGCGCATCAGCTCAGCTACGGCAATACTAGGGTGGGTGTCGTTTAATTGGAAACAGTTTTTGGCGGCAAATTCGGAAAAGTCTTTGCCATGACGGCCTACCCAAAGCTCCAGCAAATCTTGCAAGCTGGCAGAGGCCAGCAGATATTGTTGGCGCAAACGTAAGGCTTTCCCGTTTTCGTTGGCATCATTGGGGTACAACACCATCGTGATGTTTTCAGCGGTGTTTTTGGCGGCAACCGATTCGGCGTAATCGCCCGCATTAAATTCTTTTAGCGCAAATTGTTCCGTCGCCGTGGCTTTCCATAAGCGCAAAGTATTGACCGTACCATTTTGATAGCCTGGAATAGGCGTGTCAAAAGGCACTGCCAACACGTCTTGGGTATCTACCCAAGCCACCCGCGTGTGTCCGTTTTCGTCGGTAAAGGTTTCGGTGTGTCCGCCAAATTTAATGCGCTGTTTGTATTCCAGGCGTTCAATTTCCCAGATATTGCCGTTACGCAACCAATGGTCGGGTTCTTCCACTTGTTCGCCATTGACGATAGTTTGCGAAAACATACCGTATTCATAGCGTAAGCCATAACCTGTAACAGGCAATTGCAAGGTAGCGCAGCTATCAATAAAACACGCCGCCAAACGGCCCAAGCCGCCATTGCCCAAGCCCGCGTCAGGTTCGGCATCAATCAGTTCTTCAAGGCTTAGCCCCAAATCATACAAGGCTTGGGATACGATATTATCCACGCCTAAATTCAACATGGCATTGCTGAGGGTACGCCCCATCAAAAATTCCATAGACAAATAATAAGCGCGTTTGCAATCGGCATCCCGATACGCGTTATAGGTTTTCTTCCAACGCTCGGTCAGCCTGTCGCTAATTGCCAAGGACAAGGCTTCATAAGCATAATGCAAGGATTTACAGTTTTCATCACGCCCCAACCTATGCGCGTAATAACGTTTGAACTCTTGCTCAATATCTTTCTTTTTGCTGCCTAAGGCAGGCAAAGCAGAAATGGTAGAAACAGGTTGACTTTTTTTAAAGCGTCTATATGGCATAAGTTTATCGCTGGATAGGTGAGTAATGACAGAATGTTGGCTATTTTATCCTATTTACATAGAGTTTCTATGTATTTATCAGACAGGTAAAGAGTAAACACACTGTTATCATCCAGTTAAGAATTTAATCGTTTGTGGCCAATGGGCGCAAAACCTATGCGGTTCGCCCTCTTGCTTAAATTGCTCTAGCCAAAACGCCAACGCCTGAACTAGCTGTTTGGCTCCCCACTCACCTGCTTATGCGGGTATTTTAAGCAGCTTGGGTAGGAGCAGCGTCACCCGACGCAATCAGCTTAGGGTTGTCGGGTAACGCTAACGAGACGGTGAAAGTATTTCAAATACTCACAAAAAGGTGTTTATTATTTTCGTAAGCCTTTGTTTTAAGTAGAAACTGGAGTGAAAAAACTTGTTTTTTCACTCCTAATGCGCAAGCTTACGTTAATTCTTTCACAGTCTCTAACGCTCACCCAAGCAATCATTAAAACTTAAGAACGCTGGCTAATGTCCTGATAATGGCGCAAGGTTTCGCCGGTATAAATTTGTCTGGGGCGGTAGATGGTGACGGTTTCGCCGTGGATCATTTCCCGCCAATGCGCCAACCAGCCTGGCATACGACCAATCGCAAACAACACTGTAAACATATTGGTAGGAATGCCTGCTGCACGCAAAATCAAGCCGGAGTAAAAATCGACGTTGGGGTACAGTTTGCGGGAAATGAAATAATCGTCTTTCAGGGCGATTTCTTCCAGTTTTCGGGCGATGTCCAGCAACGGGTCGTTGACACCCGGTTTGTTAAGCAGTTTGTCGCAATGTTCTTTTAACACTTGCGCACGCGGATCAAAGTTTTTATACACCCTATGCCCAAACCCCATCAAACGGCGACCGGAGTTTTTGTCTTTGGCTTGGTTGATAAATTCGGTGCCATCGCCGCCTTCGGCATGGATTTGTTCCAACATTTTAATCACTTCTTGGTTGGCACCGCCGTGACGTGGCCCCCACAACGCCGCAATACCTGCCGTGATGACCGCATATACGTTCGCCATACTGGAGCCCGCAGTACGCACCGACGAGGTGCTACAGTTTTGTTCGTGGTCGGCGTGTAAAATCAATAGCATGTCGATGGCGCGGACAATGTCTTGATCCAATTGGTAATCACGCACAGGCGACGAGAACATCATGTTCAAAAAGTTGCTGGTGTATTTGTATTTAATGGACGGGTACACCAAAGGCTCGCCGATGGATTTTTTATACGAGAACGCAGCAATCGTGCGTACTTGCGACACCAAGTTCGCCACAATTTGGATTTCGGTGGCTTCGTCGAGACGGTCAGGCACCGGGTAAAACGTGGACAAAGACGCCACCATTGTCGCCAGAATGCCCATAGGGTGCGAGCCGCGCGGAAAACCGTTAAAAAAATGATGTACGTCTTCATGGATGATGGACGATTCATTCAAGCGCGTAGAAAAGCGCAGCAGTTGTTCGGCAGTCGGCAATTCGCCGTACAGCAACAGATAAGACACTTCGACAAAGCGCGAATTAGCCGCCAGTTCTTCAATCGGGTAGCCACGATAACGGAGTATGCCTTTTTCGCCGTCAATATAAGTGATCGCACTTTCACACGCGCCAGTATTGCCATAACCGTCGTCCAGCGTGACATAGCCCGTTTGGCTACGCAGTTTGGTAATGTCGATGGCTTTTTCGCCTTCAACGCCCATATAAGTCGGCAATGAATAGGATTGGCCTTCCAGCGTCAACGTTGCAGGGGTCAGCAGTTTTAATTTATCGCTCATGTAAAATCTCCATAGTGGTGTCGTTATCTTTTGCTAGTCGGTGCAGCGTTAGGCAGGTGGGGCATTAGTTCAGCACAGCAAACCACAGTCACTGCTCATTAGCAGTAGGCAATAGCGGCAAACCTGCGAGGTTTTATAAACCTCGCAGGTCTTTATCCTGCTAGTCATGAGAAGTGACAAACCACGCTTTTAGCCTACCCGCCAGTTTAGCCTTTATGCCGCAAATCTAAGGTAAACGGGTATTCGGTGCTTAATTCTTCGGGTGGTGGTGCCATCGACCGGGGTATGCCGTCTATGATACTAAATTTATTCAGCAACGGTTCATCCGATGCGGCTACTTGCGTAGACGCTAACGGCGGGCGGATGATGACCCCAGGCGTATGCCCATAGTCCCAAAACCGCGTCATGCGGCGGGTTTCGGCGGCATAATCATTGACTGGGAAATCGTCATAACTGCGTCCGCCGGGATGGGCGACAAAATAAGTGCAGCCACCCACGGCATGACCATTCCAAGTGTCGATGACATCAAACACCAACGGCGTGTGCGGGGCAATAGTCGGATGCAAGGCCGATGGCGGCTGCCAAGCGCGGTAACGCACCCCAGCTACATATTCGCCTTTGCGTCCGGTGGCGCGTAAAGGCACGCGCCTCCCGTTACATGCGATCACATAACGGCCTTCGGTAAAGCCCGTCACTGACAATTGGATACGTTCCACCGAAGAATCCACATACCGCGCCGTACCCGTGCTGCTGACTTCTTCACCCAGCACATGCCAAGGTTCTATGGCAAAGCGCAGTTCCATATCGATGCCGTCTATCAGGGTGTTGCCATAGCGCGGAAAGCGGAATTCAAAAAACGGATCCAGCCATTCCAATTCAAAGCCAAAGCCCGCACGTTGCAAGTCTTTGGTGATTTGCTTCATATCTTCACGCACATAATGCGGCAACATAAAGCGGTCGTGCAGTTCGGTACCCCAGCGGATCATGTCGTGTTTATACGGTTCGCGCCAAAACCAAGCAATCAACGACCGTAACAGCAAGGTTTGCACTAAGGACATGCGTGCATGGGGCGGCATTTCAAAAGCACGCAATTCTAATATACCCAAACGCCCAGTTGAACTATCGGGTGAATACAGCTTGTCGATACAAAATTCCGAACGGTGGGTGTTGCCCGTAATGTCAGTCAGCAAATGGCGCAACAACCGGTCTACCAGCCACGGTGCGGGCACTTCGCCTTCGGGCATTTGTTGGAAGGCGATTTCCAGCTCATAAAGTTTTTCGTCACGGCCTTCATCGACACGCGGGGCTTGGCTGGTCGGGCCGATAAACATGCCGGAAAACAAATACGACAAGCCCGGATGGTGCTGCCAATAAGTAATCAAGCTGCGCAGTAAATCAGGGCGGCGCAACAACGGGCTGTCAGTGGGCATTTGTGCGCCCATCGTAATATGGTTGCCGCCGCCGGTGCCGGTATGGCGACCGTCTTGCATAAATTTTTCGGTGCCCAAACGGGTTTGGTGCGCCAAATCGTAGAGTATGGTGGTTTTGTCCACCAATTCTTGCCATGACGAAGACGGATGGATATTGACTTCAATCACGCCTGGATCAGGTGTGACCATCAGGCGTTCAATACGGTAATCACGCGGCGGCTCGTAACCTTCAAACACCACGGGCAAGGCCAAGTTTTCGGCAGTCGCTTCGACGGCAGCGACTAATTCCAAATAATGCTCCAAGGCCATCAAGGGTGGCATGAAAATATACAAGCGGCCTTCGCGTGCTTCTACACATAACGCCGTATGCGGCACATCCACCCATTGCGTGGTATCGTCGCCGACGGCTTGTTCGATGATTTCGGGATGTTCGTTAATTTTGGGTTCGATATGGCTGTAGCGGCGTGTGACTTCGCCATAGTAATCGCCCAATTCCGGCAAATCGGTAAACAAACTTTGTGGCTCTTGCGGATCGCGGGTGTCAGGGGCGACCCACGGCAAACTGGCTAAGGGCAAACGCATCCCCATCGGCGAATTGCCGGGTATCAAAAACATCGCCCCGCGCCGGAAATCCCACGGCCCGCTTTGCCAGCATTGCCCGACTGGATTCCATTTGATGGGCAAGGTAAAGCCCGTTGGCAAGTCTAAGCCCTTATCCAATAACTGCGCCAAGGTCTTGCGTTCGATAGAATCTTTTAAGTCATAGCGCAAAGGATTGATGTTGTCGGGCAGCGTGCCTTCTTGCCAAAGATGGTAGAAACTGTCTTCAAAGGCAGTCACCACATAGCTGGGCGAAATACCCAAACGCTGGCTAAGTTGGTGCATGAATTTTTGCGCTTGTTTGACGGTATGCCCGTAATCTTTGTTGATGTCCGCCAGTAACGTCG
>JABFST010000201.1 GCA_013140465.1 Methylococcaceae bacterium | reverse complement strand
TCTTGTTTTATAACGGGGAAAGGCGGCACCAGTCACTTGGCTATATGACACCGGACGAGGTGTACCGCACGGCGACGGGCGGGGGCGCGAGGGTTGTGGACAAATTCAGTGGCGCGGGGGAAGAAAAGGCCCGGGCCATAGAATCGAGGCAGCGCCAATCCGCTGCGGTTTAATCTGGGTTCTATCTTAAACTAGGCAAAATACTGTCTGGACATTGGGGGCCACTTTAGTGATTTGGCTAAAAAAGCGGCTGGCGAGGATTGGGTAGGGTTGCACGCTTAGCGCAAGCCTAGATTTGTGATGGGCTTGTATTGGTTCAGTGTTAAAGCGGCTAACCCAAACGACCACTACTTGATTAAGCGCGTTGAACGGGGATGTTGTTTGGGCTAGGTCAGCCATCCACCCATTCGTATAATTCTGTCAAGGTCGCATCGCATTTACAGCAGTTGGTGCCGCAACCGGGCTCTAGCGATAAATTCTTGACTTGGCCTTTGCTGACCTACTTGCCTAACATGCCCTGCAAGGCATCTTTCTTTTTTAAGTGCTTGATTATAAAATCTTGTAGTCGAGGCTAAAGCCGCTCCCACATGGATACTTTCACCGTCTCGCAAGCAAGCCCCTCAATCCGGCAACCCCATGATGGGTTAGTTTTCTAAACGTTTACCCGACGCACCAGCCGCTTAAGGCACAGGTTTAAGCAAACCCATAGCCCGCAACAACACCCGCCCCAAGTCTTCAACCTTTAGGTCTTGCGCAACACGCTGTGTTTGGCCTTTGCCCCAGATAAAATAATCGGTTTGTCCTTCGGGTGTGCCTAAGGCTTGGTAAACCTGCGGCATTATCGGCACATGGTCGCCATACCAACACAGCCAGCCTGGTTGCGGCAAGCTCTGCAACTGTTCGCGCAGCATTGCCGCCATGCGGTCGGCGTTTTGCAAATGCCGCACATAAATGCTCAAATCGTCACACCCGTCTGGCGGTAGGGTGTGGTAGGCGTCTGCCAAGTCTTGGGTCTGCACTTGTTCTAAATGCAGCGGGCCGTGGTTTTCCATAGTGATAACAAACACTAAAACGGGCTGGCTGGCGTGGGCTTGCAACAAGCTACACACTTTTGCCGCCAAGGCGGTGTCACCGATATACGGCCCGCTGTAATCTGCGGCTTTAAACTGGGTGATGTCGATAAATTCATCAAAACCCAGCTTAGGCATTATCTGGTCGCGCCCATAAAAACTGGCGATATACGGATGCACGCAGATCGTGCGATAGCCTAGGCTGCGGCAATAGCTGGCTAAAGTTGGAATGCCCGTGCGGGCCAGTTTGCGGTAGGGGTTGAAGCGGTGTATGCCTAATGCCGATGCCGCCAAACCCGACAAAAAGGCAAATTCGGTGCGCACGGTGTTTGCCCCCCAAGCCGCAACCGCCAATTGCCCGTGATAAGCCGATTGGGCTTGTAACGCGCTAAATTCAGCCAACACCTCGGGACGTATACCCGCATACAAACGCCGCGCATCAAAAAAAGATTCACTTTGCACAATCACGACATTGGGCAGTTCGGTGGCAGTCAGCACCGCATCCTGCGCATAAGCGGGCATCTGCGGGCAAGGTCGCCGTTCTTCTTGGTAGTACCGCCAGATACTCGCTAGCAAACCCAATTGCCATAAATCGGTGTCCGGTTGCAAGCTGATGGGCAATGTGGGTCTAGCCCCTAGCCACACTAACAAGCAGCCGACCATCAGCAAACCCAGCACGACTGCGATAACACCCGATACCGGACTAGCAGCTGTCAATGCGGCTTCTAAAGTCAGCCCGGCATACAAGGCCGACGCAAATCCCAAACCTATAATAACGGCCCGCGCAATGCCCAAAAAAGGCAAATATAAGCGTGGATGTTTGATGGCATCGGTAAAGTATTCAAAATCTTGGGCGATAAACGGCTCGCGCAGGGCATGAAATTTGGCGTTGTTGACTTGAATCACCAGCATCAGCAAGGCCAACACCGTCATCGCGGTAAACCAAGGCCGTAGCAATACCGCCAACACCAGCGCAAACATGACCACGCACAGACCCGCATGGAGGGCAAGACTGGCCCAATGCCGCCGCCAAACAGCGTTGGTGCCTGGCAACAATAGGCGTTCAAACAGCCACGAACCCAGCAACACTAAGGTCAGCGGCAAAGCGATAGCGCCACTATACCCGTCAAGCATAGTGCAACCATTGTAAGATGCGCGTTGACCAACTGGGCGGCAATACCGCCAAGAACCAAGTCCCTAGATTGAGCGGAAACGGAAAACTAATACGCGCTTGGTTACGCGCCAAGCCGCGCTGTATGGCTAGGGCGGCTTTTTCTGCCGTCCACAAAAACGGTTTGGGGCCCGGCATATCGGTACACATTGGTGATTGCACATAGCCGGGCATCACCACATTAACGCAGATACCCTGTACGCTTAAACCACCGCGCAAGGCTTCACCATAGGCTTTAAGGGCCGCTTTGCTAGCGCAGTAACTCGGGGTAATCGGCAAGCCAAAATACGCCGCCAAAGAACTGACCAGTGCGACCTGCCCTGCGCCCCGGCTACGCATCGCGGGCAATACCGCAGTCACGGTCGCCATTGCCGCCAGCACATTGGTGGCAATTAATGCTTGTACGGCAGCCCAATCCTCACCCGAACCGTCGGCCTTAACGTGCGTATTTACACCCGCATTGACGATCACCAAATCGATGCGTTCTTGTGCCGACACCTGATGCAGCCATGCGGTCAGGGCTTCAAGTTGGCGCACATCCAGCACTTGGGTGACGACTCTTGCCCCTAATGCTTGGCAACGCGCCGCCAACTGCGCCAAACCATCGGCATTACGCCCTTGCAAGATCAGGCATTGGCCCGGCCCAGCATAGGCTATAGCCAAGGCCGAACCTATACCGCCTGTTGCGCCAGTAATTAAGATGGTTTTGGGGGATGCAGGCAAACTCATAGCAACGCCTCCAATGGCGAAGGTTCTTGGATCAGCATCGGCAAGCTGTTGGCAACGGCAAGGGCAATGCCCGCACCGCAATAAAAACCGCCATTGACTTGGGTGGTATGGATGACCGTGTTGCGGAAACACTTGAACAATTGCGCATCCGGCTTAGGACGCTGCCGCCAAAAATCATCCAAATTGCCCTGAAACGTCAGGCCAGGCAAATTGTAGATGGGATCGCTAAGGCTAATGGTTGGGCAAGCCAAGCCCAAGGCCAACGCACCGACGGTGCTATTGACCGTCACCATGCCCAAGGCGTGCCGCAACAACAGCTGCAAATCACCCGTTTCGACATAGACCAGCCGCCCAACCACATCATAACGCTGCGCCAAGGTGCGGATAATGCTGGCATAACCGATCAGCCCCATATCCAGCGGATGGTTTTTAATGACCAGTTTTGTTCCGGCTGGGGCATGGCAAGCAAACGAGCTAATGACAAACTCCATCACGCCCGCCATATCATCAAAACGGCAATGGTTACGGATTTGGGCATCGCTGCCCAATTGCAAAGGCAGGACAAAATACGGCGTAGCCTTAGCCACAAGGGCTTGCAGCACGGCATGGTCACGCGGCTTATGAAAGCGCAACATCGGCAATCGGCGTATATAGCCTATATATTCTATCGGCGCAATCACTGGGGCATGGGTACGATAGGCGGGAAACAGCACGGGATTGGCTAGCCCTGCCAGATGGTAGGCGACATCATGCGCGGCACGTTTAAAAAACGGCGACGCAAACGCTTGTCCGTCACCATAATCCGGCAAGCGTGCACCCACATCACGAAACCAATCGGGATCACGCGGCAACAACGAATGCCCGTTCACGCCTTCGCGCTCCAATGTGACCCAATAAGGCCGAAAATAACCTTCTTCAAACACATGCGTGCGTACCCCGCACGCCTCGGCATGAGCCACCGCCGCCCTATGCACGGGACGGCAATCACCAAACAAAATCTGGTCGGTGATGCCCCAGTATTGGTATTTGTGATCCAAAAATTCACGCAAGTCTTCTGCCGCACCGCGATAATCGCACGCGGCACGCAAGCCCCAATATAAGCGGTCACCTGCGTTAAAATTGATTTTAAACACGGCATGGCCCTCGGCGTGCAAACAATCAGCCAAACGGGCAAAAAATGGCGAACACACGCCTTGCAACAATAAAAACGAGCGTTTACGGATCATCGCACCCCCACTACGCGGCGCAAGACCATCCTAAAGGCCGCTTGCCACCACGGTGGAGTTGCACCCGATAAGCTACGCCACGCCAACAGTTGCTCTAATGCCTGTTCGGGCGTGATTAACGCGTTGTCCACACGGCTCAGGTACAGCGGATAGGCAATTAGTGTACCCGCCACTAACTCAGCCAAAGTCAGGCGGCGTGTGCGGCGGGGATGGGCTATCGCATCGTTGGTCAAACCCCAACCTGCATAAAAAGGAAGTCCGTAACAATAGACAGGTTGGTTGCGCAATAAGGCTTCAAACCCTGTTAAAGAGGTCAACACATGTACTTCATCCACGCTTGCCAATACTTCAGCCATTGCCGCATCAAGCAAGATTTCATCACACCAATGCTGGGCATCGTGTTCATTTTTGCCTTCGGCTCTTAAGCCCGCCACCACGTCGGGATGAGGTTTGTAGACGATATAAGCATCAGGATTGGCGCGGCGCACGGCTTGCAACAAGCCCATATTCGTGCGTATCTCGGGTGCGCCATAAGCCAAAGACGCATCACTTTCCACCTGTCCAGGCACTAATAGCACGCGTTTAGCGGTTTTGGGCCGGGGCCATTGCGGCGTGCCGATGTTGTATTTGGTCAGACCAGCACTGACGATACGTTGCTGCAAAGCAGTTGCACGCTGGAGCTGCGCGGGGTCGAACACGGTTTCTGCCAACAGCCGCTCCAGTTTGGACGGGCGTGTGGCATCATAATAAAGGCCCACATCATCAACCACCCAAGACGTAGGGCGGGTCAGATCCGCCCCCAAACCCACAGAACGCAAAAAACCGTCTTCCAGACGCAAAACCTGAAAACCCTGCGTTTCGGGTACGCGCTGCATACCCCAGACCACCACCACGGCACGCGCGGGGACATCTTCAAAACGGTTGGCAAAGCGCACTTGGGCGGATGGAAAACATTGGCGCACGCGGGCTTTTTTCCATGCCGAAAAACCTACTGCATAAATAAGTGCCGGGCCTTCCAAGTTATTTTGCAGCACTTAACGATGCCATCAAGGCTTCGACTTGGGCAAAATGGGTGTCCCAAGTAGGTACTGCGAAACCAGACATGCGCTGGCATTGGTGCTGCCGTGCCGGACTATCCGGCATACTGTAATCAAGTATCAGCTGTTTCCAGCGTTTGCCGTCCAGAGGATCAGCATATTCGGGTATAGTCCCGGCAATTTCCCTAAACACGGGTAAATCGCTGGCAATCACTGGCACACCTAAACCCAAGGCTTCCACCAAAGGCATCCCAAAACCTTCGGCAAACGTAGGAAACAGCAAGGCTTGGGCGTGGTGCAGCCACGAGGCCAGTTCGGCATCCGAACAGCTAGGGTATTCAAACACCACATCCGCCAAGGTTTCGCAACGCTCCAACAAATCCACTACGTTCTCGCATTCCCAACCGCGCTGGCCAATAATCACTAAACGGGGGGCTTTTGCGCCTAAGGTTTCGATAAGCTGCCGCCACAGTTGCAACATCAGCCAATGGTTTTTGCGCGGCTCTATCGTACCCAACATGACAAAATACGGGCGGCTTAACGGAGGTTCGGGGCTAGGCGCGGGCAATCGGGCGGGTGCCAACAACGACACCACGGCGGGCGGCAACGGTAAGGCATGGCTATGTGCATAAGCCGCCAATTCGTCTAAAGTTGCCGCAGAATTGGCGATAATGCCATAACCCAAGTTGAGCAAAGTATCCATGCGCACTTTATGCCGCCCTGACTCGCCGGGTCGGCAATATTCGGGATACAGCAAAGGGATTAGGTCGTGGACAAAAAACAGCGGCTTAAGCCCGGAGCGTTGCAGACGATAGGCATAATCAGCCTGTTCCAAACCACTATGCCCAGTGTTAAACAAAAATCGGGGCGAAAGATAGCGTTCGCCTATGCTGGCGGGCATGGCCTTGACCACGGCCCAACGCAACCAAACGGCATCGGCAGCATCCGACGACAATAGCATGGCAAACACCCGCGCCGAATCGCGGTGGTTTAGCTCTATCCACAAACCTGCATATCTGACTAAAGCCGTGGCGCACGCACCAAAATGGCGGACATATTCTAGGCTGACCCGATCCACGCCAGTCGGCAAACGCCCTTGCAAACGGCGGTGCAATAAACGGGTGACATCAATGAGGGCATTAAGCATGGCAGCTTATAGGGTTTGGGGATAACGGGGAATGTTTAAAAAGCATAGGTTATTAAGGTGTAGGCAGCCCGTGTATCTCAGGCAGGTGCGGATGGCAGCCGTGCGGCAAAACCGGATAGGCTTAAGCAGCTAGGTGTGGTCTATGGTTAGGGCCGATAACGCTTATGCGCCCGTAGCGGAGTACAACGGCTTTAGACCTTGTAGTCTTGGTTTGATGGCCTACAAGTGCAACGTCTAAAGCCGTTGCACTCCGCTATGGGCAGTGATCTAGCGTTTAGAAACCAATCGGCACGACAGTCCTTACAATAAAGACCGATGAGGCGACCATATTGAGAAATTTTTGCAGTTCTGCCGCAGGGGCATTCGCCACATAAAGCACATCTTTGTTTTCTATGGGAAAATTTTGGGCGGTAAAAAAATTGGCGGCATCTCTTAGATCAACCTGATAAATCACAGGCACTTTGCCATCTCGGGTCACTTTAGGTGGCTTTGCCCAATTGAGGGCTTTGCTGTCTTCAAAACGGAAAACAAACACGGCACGCGCATCGGCACGCGCATCTTGCAAGCCACCTGCCCTTGCCAACGCCTGTGCCAAGGTGATGCCTTGGGCTTCGTAATTGATTTCTTCGTTTTTGCCTGTTGCGCCCAATACGGTATAGCTAAGCGGCTGGAATAACGCCGTCACCACATCGCCGGGCTGTAACACGACATTTTGCTTAGGGTCGCGGATGATGGTGTCTAAGGCCAATGCTTGCACTTGCTCGCCGCGCGTCAGTTGCAAAGTCATTTTGCCCACGGGTTGGCGCACACCGCCCGCCACTGCCAAAGCATCCAACAAGCGTTCACCGCGTGCTGTCAGCGGCACGCGCGTACTGGTGTTGACTTCACCCACCACCGTCACATTGGCGGTGTTATTGCGGATAACCCGCACCAACACTTGGGGCTGGTTGGCCTTATCGCGCAAACGCCGGACTATTTCCGCCTCAATTTGCGCAGGGGTGCGTCCTGCCACAGGCACATGCCCAGCAAAAGGCATGTTAATCAAACCTTCACTGCTCACCATTTGTTCGGGAAAAGCCGTCACACGCGTCGTTGCGGGGCCGGTACGCACATCATTGCCCACCGTGCCAAACAGCATCGCGGGCGGGGCTTCCCATACCGACACTTCAATCACATCGCCAGCACCGACGACATAACCGGATTTGACCGTTTTGCCAAAGGTTTCAGAAAACAGGTGCTGCTTGTGCCTAGCAAGCAATTTGCTGGTTACAGAACCATTGACATCAACCAGCTGTATGCCTTCCAAGGCACGCCGCTCGCCTTTTTCCTGGACTTGCTCACGACTGGCCCCAGAAGAGGCCATCCAGTCGGGATAAGTCGCGCATCCAGTAAGTGCAGACACTGCCGCACAGCCCCATAGCCCCAGACCCAAAGCACGCAAACATGAACGCGAAAACACCATATTTCCTTCCATCATCAATTTTCAGTCAAACATCCCGCAGAGCCTTAGCCGTGCCGGATGACGCATTACAACAAAACAGAATATAAACGGCTAAATCGCCCAAAACAGGCAATCCCCTAAAGCAGTCACCTACTTTTTACCCGCCGAGTGCTTAGGGAACACGCGCTAGAGACAGTGACAGAATTAACATAAGCTTGCTCATCGGCGTGAAAAAACATGTTTTTTCACTCCAGTCCCTACTTAAAACAAAGGCTTATGAAAATAAAAAACACCATTTTGTGCATATTTGCAATACTTTCACAGTCTCGCTAGCTAGCAACAGTAACATCTCATTAGTTGTAGGCAATAGCGTTAGACCTGCGAGGTTTTATAAATCTCGCAGGTCTTTATCCTGCCACTCATGTCAAGTTACCAACAACGCCGCCTGATTAACCCCTGATGCTGGCAGCAAAACTAAGCTGCCGCGCTATTGGGCTTATGTTTTTCCGCTAAAAGCCTACTGCCCTAGGCGATTGTACCCATACTTGACACGGAAAAAACGGCAGGAAGTGTGCTTTGGGCGGTAAAAACCAGGACTAAGCCCGTTTTTAAGAGACGGTAGATCATTCAATTTGAAGATAAATAAGCTCTAGGTATTGTACAGAATCGGCACTTATTTTAAAGATGTTTAACGGGCAATATTAGAAATTTAATTTCTTACACCTGTTTGTTAAGTCTTGGATGCTTGCTGTACCCGCCACAATAATTGTTCCCACTGCGGCAAAACGGTTTGCGGCAAATAGCGGGCCGCCACTTTTTGGCCTTCGGTGCGCAATTGTTCTTGGTAAGGCGCATGCTGGACACCAACAAGTTGTTTTAACACAGCCGCCAAACTGGCGGCGCAATAGGGGTCAAAATAAGCAGCGGCATCTTGATACACTTCGCGGTGTACGGCTATGTCCGAAGCCATCACCACACCACCGCTCGCCATTGCCTCTACACCCGAAAAATCAAAGCCTTCCGCCAAACTAGGGCAAACTGTGGCGGCGGCGTGCCGATACAAAATGCGCAAATCGGTGGCGGCAACATGGCTAAGCACAAACACCTCGCCTTGGTCTATCCAAGTGCGCAGTTGTTGTAGCAACGGCCCCACATCCCAACCCACACCGCCGACTATCACCAGCTTGGGCGATGGTGCCAGTTCGGTACGCGCCGCTTCCCAAGCCGCCAACAACAGGCTGTGGTTTTTTCTGGGTTCTAAGGTAGACACCACGAGTAAATAATCAAAGGTCTCGCCGCCCAGATGCTGCTGATAAAATTGGGCTTGCTCGTGCAGGCTGTTAAACGCTGGCTGCGTGTGGGCATCGCCTAGGCTTAAACGGGCGCGGATTATCTGCGGCACGCGGGCGCGGGGCGCATCGCTTTCGTAGTAATGCGGCGCGACCATATTGGGGATTGTCACGGCACGCGTTTCCAGCTCGGGGAACAAGGCCAACAAATCCCGCCGCGTCGCATCTGAAACACAGGCAAAATAAGCCCCCGAGGCGACATTGCTGACTAGCGCATGGTAATGGGTCGCCTCATGCCTGGATTTATGGGCAATCGTATGCGGCATAAAAATCGGAAACGCATCGTGGTAACGCACAATCAGGGCGGTATTGGCAGACAACCTTGCCGGATAAGGGGTTTGGGCGATAAAAATGTCTATCCCTTGGGTGTCCAGCACTGGATACACAGCTTGGGCTAGCCACTTTAGCGATGCCAAACCGGCTGTTTGCAACAGATTCCAAGGTATGGCGCAAATCCGATAATTTTTCTCTGTGACGATGGCAAAATCGCTAGGGGCTAAGGTTTTGGCAAATAAGCTGCGCCATACATAGTCTTTAAAATGTTCGGTTTCAAAGCCTGTCAGCTTGATCTTATGGGCATCTGGGCGTAAAACCGCCGACACCATCAATTTGTGCGCCAACCAGTGTTTTTTTAGATAGCGCATGACGACTGCCATAAACGTGTGTGCTGGCGGGGTTTCTAGGCTGATGACCACACGCGCGTAGCGGTGCGCACGCGCGGCAGGGACTAGCGGGTCGGCAGCGGGAGCTAATGCCGTACCCGCCGCCAAAAAGCGGTGTGCGGTCTGGAGCAAGCCTTCGAGTGTGATACCGCCAATGCCACCTAAGCCCCGAAACAATAACCGGGTTTCTTGTGGGATACCTGCATAACCGTCTAAGGCGGGGCGCATTTCGACTAAAACCTTTAACGGCTGGTCTGGTTTCATAGCTCATCGCCCATCATATCAGCCAGCCTAGGCGGCCACGCCAAGCTAAAATCTTCAGCCGCGAGGGTTAAGTTTGGGCTGTAGGCCGGATCATTTTGTAACAGTTTGCCCCAGCGTTGCTTCATGTAGTCAATTTCTTTAAGAAAACGCACCTGTTTTTCGTGCGTGTCATCCAAGCCGCGTGTCGCCGATTCATGATGGTACAGTTCGGCATACGGAGTCCAAACATTGCGGTAGCCCAATTCCAGCAATTTAAGGCAAAAATCGACATCATTAAAGGCAACCTGCAATTCGCTTTCATTAAGCCCGCCTACGGCATCATAAAGTGCTTTGCGTACCAGCAAGCAAGCCCCTGTTACTGCTGAAAATGACTGGAGTATGCGGGCACGACAAAAATAACCAAGATCATCACGGGGCAAAAAACTGTGGGCATGCCCCGCCACTCCATGAATGCCTAATATGATACCCGCATGTTGTACGGTATTGTCGTCATACAACAGTTTAGCCCCCACCGCGCCCACTTCCGGCCTCAAGGCGTGGCTGACCATTTCCGACAACCAATCAGGGCTGATGACTTCTATGTCGTTATTAATCAGGCCGATGATTTCTCCACGCGCCACTTTGACAGCGGCATTATTCAGCGCGGAATAGTTAAACGGCCCCTCATCACGCAAAACGCGCACTTGCGGTTTAGCCGCCAGTTTTTTTAAAAACCGTAAGGTGGCAGGGTCATCCGAACCATTGTCTATCACCAACACTTCGTAATGCGGATAGGTGGTTTTGGCAAAAATGGATTTCAAACAGGCTTTAAGCAATGCCAAGCCATTACGCGTAGGAATGATAAGGCTGACTAAAGGCAAGGTTTTAGGCAAAGCATAGCGCACCCGATAACCGTAACCGACAAACTCGGCTTGCGCATCTACGCCGCGCCGCGCCAAATGCCCGTTGATTGCGCGTTCACCCGCCAACATTGCATAAGGTTTGGCGTCGGTAGAATGCGCGGTGCTGTCGAGATGTATACGCCAATGGTATAACACGCGGGGAATATGGTGGACTTGGTGGGTGCCGATGTGTTCTATACAGCGCAAGGCCAAATCATAATCTTGTGAACCTTCAAACCCCGCACGAAATCCGCCCACAGTCCGCAACAATTGGGCATCATAAACGCCCAAATGCGAAAACATATTCTGCGAATAAAACAAATCGGGATTCCAATCGCACTTAAAATACGCATCGGCACGCTGCCCTTGCTCGTCTAACTTGTCTTCATCCGAATAAAACAAACGGCACTCGGGGTGACGGTTGATCGCATCCACCACCCAAAACAGCGCATGTTCGGGCAAGCTGTCATCGTGGTCCAACAACGCAACCCACGCGCCTTGCGCCAACGCCAAAGCACTATTAGAAGCGGCACAGATATGTCCGTTTTGCGCCCGAAATTCAATCTTAATGCGGCGATCCAGTTGGGATAAGCGCGTCAGCAAGGGACGTATGGCAGGATCGGTAGAGGCATCATCGGCTATGCACAGTTCCCAATGCGGATAGAGCTGCGCCCGCACCGACAAGATGGCGGCTTCTAGCCATTCGGGATTGGGATTATAAACAGGCATGACCACTGAAATCAGCGGCTTATGTTTAAAGCGCGCCATCTGTTTATGCAAGAAAGCGCGTTTGTGGTCTGTAAGGGTATCAAATGCTTTCACCCAATTGGCATACGTCACCAATTTGGACGATTCTTCAAAGAGTTCGCAATAATCGGCCCACAAGGTCGGTGCATCGGAGTCTAAGGCCAAAAACACCACCCCGCCGTATCGGCGTTTGTGTAAGCTGAGACTATAAAGCGGGTGCAACGCTTGGAGTTTGGTCAGCATCCGTGAACGCGCAAAGCGTTGGGTCAGCAACACCAGACGAAAATGCTGCACTTCAAATTGCCCAAACGTTAAAGGCAGGGCTAAGCTGAATTGCCCGCCTTTGTTGAGGTAGACGATGCGCTTACATAAGCGGCCTGAATAAAGGGGAAAACCGAGGGTTTCGGTCAGATGAACGCCATCGTTGTAGTCAATCTGCACGCATGCACGCGCACGCACGACAGGCAACTGGACTTTTACTTCCAGCATATACCAACCCGGACGCACAGAGCCTTTGGTATAAAACGTGGGACTCACTTCATCAACTGCATAACGATAGCCGATTTGGCACGCACGCGGTGTATCTGCGAGCAGTTGCAACTGGCTGACATCCCAGTATCTACGCGCCAACCAACTCAGGCCAAACAACACGCTGCCGTACACAGCCTTGGCAGTGCGCATCCCTTTTTTTAGCATGTTGTTATCCATAGTCCATTTGTGTAGAGTGAGTTTTCTTTGCGCTTATTCGGATGGGTAGCTCCGTATGCCGGAATAAGGCCGTTTAATCGCAAGTAAAAACGGCTGTTTCCGGCACACCACGCCCACAAGTTGCCGGAAACGCTGCTCTTCGCTTACGCTCAAAGCAGCTTATTCCGGCCTACGGGGCTGGCTATTTGTTTTCCCATTTTTAGCCAGCCACTGCTGCAAATCATTAAGATCATTCAAATCCAGCAAGACATCGGCAAGGTTTTCTAAGCTTTCCAGCGACAACAGGGGCAATTCCAGCAACAGGGTTTCTAAAGCGGGTTGTAGCCCTAATTTGCGGCGTAGCAAACGGGTTAATAACGCTATCGATTCTGTTTTTCTGCCATCTTTTATGCCTTCTATCATTCCTACTTTTTTTCCTTCTATTATCCCTTCTATTATCCCTTCTATCATCCCTTCCTTTATGCCTTCCTTTATGCCTTTTTGTTTTTCTTCTTGGGCTATTTCTTGGTAGAAACGGGTTTGTTTTAATTCAATTTCGTTTAGGGCTAACATCGCTTTTATCTCCTCACGGCTTAAATGGGGCAGTTTGTATACCAAAATGGTTTCAAGAAAATCCAGCCCGTCATCACCTAACTCATGACGCCGCCCAGACAATTCTTGGGCTAAGCTGATGGTCTGGTGTTTGTGGCTGGCTATCAATCGCAACATTGCCAAGGTTGGCGTTAGCCGTGGCTGATG
>JABFST010000446.1 GCA_013140465.1 Methylococcaceae bacterium | reverse complement strand
CGACCTCCCCCTAAGCCGCAACGCACTTGGCGTATGGCTATGCGATTGGGCCCCGTTGGTCGCTATGCTGCAAAACCCAGATTTAAGCATCGCCGCACGCAGTGCCTGTTTTCATGCCAGCTTAGCCCTAAGCATCGTCAAACAAGCCCAACAACTGCGCAACGAACACCTGTTCACGGCAGTCGGCTTAACAGGAGGCGTCTTCCAAAACCGCCTTTTAACCGAATATACCCACACTTTATTACAAGCTGCGGGATTTACTGTTTATATCCCCGAACACCTACCCAGCAACGATGCAGGCATTAGTTTTGGGCAGATAATTGAAGTAGGAAATCGCCCATCAATCACTTCTAAAGTCAGAAGCTGATAAATCTACATTAAACTCCCTCTCCCTCAGGGAGAGGGTAGAGTGAGGGGGATTTAATGTCGCTTTACTTGCTGCGCCCCCTATAAAATTAAGGTAAACATTCAGTCCCCCTACTTAAAAAGGAGATGTTAGGGGAGGTTTTATTTAATACCCCCCCTCAGCCCCCTCGCAAGCTCCCGCTTTGAAACAAGATTTATCCCGCGCAAAAAAAAAGGTGCGTAAAACGCACCTTTTTTGTCTACCTTAAAAACCTCTAAACCGCGTATCAGTGGTTGCAACCTGCGCCGTGGATATGTCCATGCGAGGCTTCTTCGGGTGTGGCTGCACGCACGCCGACGACTTCCACATCAAAATTTAACGCCACGCCCGCCAACGGGTGGTTGCCGTCGATGGTAATGCCGTCGTCGCTTACGGCAATCACAGTGACGATGCCAGAACCGGCACTGACATCGGCATGAAACTGCATACCGACTTCCACCGTGTCTATGCCTTCAAACATCGCGCGTGGCAAAACTTGCACCAATTCTTCAATCAGTTCGCCGTAGGCTTCTTCAGGGTCTACACGCACAGTAAATTTGTCTCCGGCAGTTTTGCCATGCAACGCTTTTTCAAGACCTTGGATGATGTTGCCACCACCGTGCAGATAAACCATCGCCTCATCGCCTATCGAACTGTCTAAAACTTCGCCGTCGTCATTCGTAAGGGTGTAGTGGATAGAAACAGCCGTGTTGTCAGCTACTTGCATAATAAAACCTTATTGGGTGAGTAAAAAAAACCGCTATGATATAGAAATATGCCGCGATTGTCTGAAAAAATCGTAAACATTCAGTCCCCCTCCTTAAAAAGGGGGAGTTAGGGGAGCTTTATTGAATAACCCGCCGCAAAACCGCATTAATTTTTAATGCCTATGCCCTTATACAACAACCACAAACTGAACAGCGTAAGCGTGGCTATAAACCCGCCTGTCATCAGATAAGCCAATTTTATGTCCACATCGGTCACTCCGGTCAGGCCAAAACGGAACGCGTTTATCATATATAAGATGGGATTGCCTAAGGAAATGGTTTGCCATAGCGGCGGCAACATATCAACCGCATAAAAAACCCCGCCCAAATAACTTAACGGTGTCAGCACAAAATTGGGGATGATGGAGATGTCGTCAAAACTCTCTGCCAATACCGCATTAATAAAACCCGCTAACGAAAACAAGGTGGCGGTCATCAGTGCCACCGACAAGGTAATCGCCAAGTTATGGATGACGATAGGCGTAAACAAGAGCGAGATTAACGCCACCACTAAGCCTACCAACAAGCCCCTAATAATGCCTCCGCTGACATAACCCAACAAGATGACGACATTGGGTATCGGCGCGACCAGTAATTCTTCAATATTGCGCTGGAATTTGGTCGAATAAAACGAGGACACAACATTGGAATAGGAATGGCTAATCACCGACATCAGGATAACCCCCGGCACGATATAGTCTATATACGTTACGCCATGTATGTCGCCGATACGCCCGCCGATTAATTTGCCGAATATAAGAAAA
Source organism: Methylococcaceae bacterium (assembly GCA_013140465.1). Taxonomy (GTDB): domain Bacteria; phylum Pseudomonadota; class Gammaproteobacteria; order Methylococcales; family Methylomonadaceae; genus Methylobacter_C. The sequence goes on along the minus strand of JABFST010000446.1, from coordinate 1,651 downwards.
TACAGGGCTGTGGTAATGGCGGGTGGCAATAGGGTTTGCGGCCAGATCCGCACAAACCTATACACTTCTTTTACAACTAAGGTTTTTAAGGCGATGGAATAATTCATGCGTGTGCGCCTTTAGCTTTAGTGTCTATCAAATCCAGAAATAATTGCTCCAGACGGTTGCTCTTATTTTTTAAGCTGACGACGTTGATATTGCGTGCGCTCAGTTGGGCAAACAAGCGGTTTAAGCCTATCTCTTTGGGGACTGCTACATTGAGTACCTTGTCGGACACCCATTCCAACTGATAACCGTCGATAACAGGCAGGCTATCTAGCGGATCCGCCAAATCCAAGACAAAATGGTCGATATGCAGCCGCGCCAACAAGCTTGCCATATCGGTGTTTTCCACAATATGGCCTTGGTCGATGATGGCGATATTGCGGCACAAACTTTCGGCTTCTTCCAGATAGTGGGTGGTCAGAATAATCGTCGTGCCTTGTTGGTTGACGGTTTTCATCATCTCCCACATCGCGCGGCGGATTTCTATATCCACACCTGCGGTGGGTTCATCCAAAATCAGCAGTTTTGGTGCGTGCACCATCGCGCGGGCGATCATCACCCGCCGCTTCATGCCGCCCGACAAACGCCTAGACACCGTGTCGCGCTTGTCCCACAAATCCATTTGCTTAAGGCACAATTCGGTGCGCTGCAACGCCAGTTTGCGCGGCAAACCGTAATACCCCGCTTGGTTGTAGACGATGCCTTTAACCGTCTCAAACTGGTTGAAATTGACTTCTTGCGGCACTAAGCCCAAACAGCTTTTGGCTTTGGCGTTATCGGCCTTGATGTCATGCCCAAAAATGCTCACCTTGCCACTGCTGGCAGTCACCAAGGAGCTGATAATGCCTATGGCGGTGGACTTGCCCGCGCCATTGGGGCCTAACAAAGCAAAAAAATCGCCTTCTTCCACGTCCAAATCAATGCCCTTTAGGGCCTCAAAGCCATTATGGTAGGTTTTTCTAAGATTACGGATTGATAATGCTTTCATAAAACTAACACTTAACGGCAGCCTGTAAATAAGTTAAATTAACAAGATTGCATCCCTAGGCCCTGCGCCAAACGGATAGCAAAAACCGTGCGATTTTATCAGAAATTGACACCTCCCGCTGACAAAACTGGACACGCCGTGCCTATCAAACCCCCTGAAATTGTCGCCGCTGTTGACCTTGGTTCCAACAGTTTCCACATGATTGTATGCAGCCTGAACAACGGCAACGTACAAATTATTGACCGCCTTAAAGAAATGGTGCGGCTTGCCTCAGGGCTGGACGAAAACAACGTCTTGGATGAACCCGCCCAACACCGCGCCTTGGCGTGTTTAGAAAAGTTTGGTCAGCGTATCGGACATTTTCCACCCGAAAGCGTGCGCATTGTCGGCACCAACACCTTGCGCACGGCAAAAAATGCCACCGAATTTTTGGTTAAGGCCGAACAAGCCCTCAACCATCCTATCCATATCATTTCCGGCATAGAAGAAGCACGGTTGATTTACTTGGGCGTATCGTACAGCCTTAGCAGCAACGCCAACTTGCGCTTGGTCATGGACATCGGCGGCGGCAGTACCGAATACATCATCGGCACCGGCACCACGCCCAAAGAAAAAGAA
>JABFST010000440.1 GCA_013140465.1 Methylococcaceae bacterium | reverse complement strand
ACGTCCCAGAAAGCGGACGTTACAATGCTTGCCCGGCCCCATCCTTACCCTGTTGCGACAAGCCCGGGACATCGGGCTAAGCCGTGTTTAATCAATGGGATAGGGGCTTAAGTTGGCGCGTATGGGGTATGATCTCAGCCTTATCAGTCAACAACCCCACAGCCATTGCGCTATGTTGGATTCAGCTTGCTCTTCTCCGTATACCAATAACATTTATTTGATTTCAGCAGATTTTTCTCGTTTAACAAGAGAAGACATTCACGGTCATCCCGAAAACAGCTCGGTTTTAGCCTTATTACCCCGCATTATTAGTCTTAGAAGCAATAATAGTGCGCTACAAAATTTTTGTTTAGCCCAAGTTGATAATGAGCGTATTTTAAGTGATCCAAGCATCCGAAAAAAACTTGTAAATTATTGGTATTACGCAAAATTAATTAATAATTACGATCAAGAGGCACTATTTACACAGTTATCCACTCACCTAAAAAACCCAACACTATGAAAACAGTTTTTGTCTCTTATGCCCACGCCGACAAACTATCGTGTGACTTCATTTTAAGTCAATTACACCGTACCCTAAAAGATGAAATTACAATCTGGATAGATGATCGGTTGGTAGAGGGCGAGCTTTTTAGTGCCAGTTTAAAATGCAAAGTGCAAACATCAGACGGTTACTTAATACTGGTCAGTCAAAAATATTTGAAAAGTGGCTTTATTAATGGACATGAATGGCCTTGGATTAAAGAACAGCTTGAAAACCATGATAAAAAACTATTTTGGCTACCCGAAGACGTAAATCCTGACGTAAATGCTGAATCTGGCATACTGAAATATTTAAGTGAGCGCCAAACAGCGCACAGCACCTACGAGTCCTTTGCCCAATTGCGTGCAAAAGATCCTAAAACAAATGCTTATGTAAACCATGCAATACTTGGCTTGATTGATAGGATGCGCGCATGGGCAAACACAATTGATAACCCCAACAAAGTTGGCACAAAAGCCAAATTAGAGTTCAATGACATCGAGTTGCAAAGTATTAGGGCAAACTACCTTTCTGCAATCCAATCGCTCTATAGCCATATCCAAACGCGTAACCTGAATGGTAGGGACGATAATGAACCCATCATTCGCTTACCCTTAGATGAAGTCTACATCACATTACAAGCTGATCCCACCTCTTTTCAGGAGCATTCAGAAACCAAAACCCTTTTTTTGGAAATGGCGATTGATGAAACTTCAGTTGAAGATCCTAAGAATCTCCAGAACCAATTGGCCAAAATTATGGCTCTTCCCGATTTCGTGGGGTCTTATCTATGTGTAGTTTTAGAGTTGTACATCTATAGCAAGACCGCAGCCTACAACACATTGATTTTAATGAAATGCAAGTAAGCCTGGCATTTTTGTTGGGAGGTACAAAAAACTATATCTAGTGGCTACCCCACGAAATCGGGAAGAACCAAAATTATTGCTGAGCGGGAAACCCATGCCGTTAGCCAACCTGTTGCCAGAACGACAGACAACCAGTTAGAAGCCGTTTTTCGTAGGGAACGGGTATTGGTGGTTTTAGGTGATCCCGGCAGTGGTAAGTCCGTATTGTGTCGCTGGTTTGCCTTGCAAATGGCCTACAGCATTTCACAACAAAATAAACTGGATTGTGTTGATTTGGGGCCGCCACGTTTGCCTATTTTGTTACGCGTGTCGAAATTTGCAGAATTTCTAAAGCAAAAACATAAGACCTTTGAGCATTGGCAGGAGGCTAAACAGCAAGATGATAGCAACGATGTGTACATTTTTTTAACGGAGTATCAGGATGAAGACTTTCTATCTTTTTATATCAACAATCCAGCAAATGAAACCATCTCAGAGCAACAAAAACACCGTTCTTTACATGCAATAAGTGCGTTATGCCAACAAGGAATTGATACACAGCAAGCTATTTTGTTGTTAGACGGTTTAGATGAAGTCATTGATTTAAATTGGCGCGAAGGCATACGCGATGCCTTAGACCATTTTATCACCCAAAAAATTATCCCTGATGCGTCTAATGCTCAGGTGTTGAACTCTGCTCTTGCCATACCTGGCGAGGTGGGTGGAAACCAGGTTGTGGTGACTAGTCGCATCACGGGCTATAGTCTTGCGCAATTAAAAAATCAGCGTGCGGCACATTTTATTATTCAGCCCTTAGATGATGATAATGTGACTCGCTTGTGTCAACGGGTGGGGGCTGTCATTGATGCCGATGAAACATCACCAACAGGTATAGCTTTTCTTAAAACGCTCCAAAATCCAAAACACCGTACTTTAGATCGTTTAAAACGCAATCCCTTATTACTAACAACCTTGCTTTTTTATTTCGTTGCTCATGAAAACACCTTGCCCGCCACGCGCGTTGAGCTGTACCAAAAATTGACCCTCGATTTGGTGCGACGCTGGGGCTTAACAGAACCTGATGGGCAAGATAATAAGCATATTGCCGCAAGCTTACGAAATAAAATAGGAGTGTATTTAAAAGATGTGCCGCAACAAGAGCGTGAAGAGTTTTTTTTAAAATTGTTATCTACCGTTGCAATAAATATCCATAAAAACTACTCAAGTGGGCGGATTACCCGTAAAAACTTAGAAACTATGTTAGTTAAAGAGTTGAAAGGGCTTATTGGTATTAATCCTTTAAAAGTTGAAAGCAATGATTTTATCCATGATGCTAAACAGCTCGCCGACTTAGTGGCGGAACGCTTGGGGGTCTTAGTTGAACTGGGCCCTAATTTATTTGGTTTTTTTCACCTGACTTTTCAAGAGTATTTAGTAGGGTGGAAATTATTGCATTTGTCAAAAACTCAAGTTTCAACCGTTCAAAACTTGCTAGTACACTTCAAAGAGCACTTGGAAGATGCCCGTTGGCGTGAGCCATTACTTTTTGCCTTTGGTGAATTGGCACATCAAAATCCACCCAAAGTGAATGGTGTTGCCGTACAATTTTTAAACGCATTGGCAGATGAACTAAACAAATTGCCCTTAGGTGACGATAGAATTTTTTTTATGGCCGATTTGCTGGATGAAATGGATGGGTCACAACCCATTTCAAATGCTTGGCAAGTGGTGTTAAAGAGCTTATTACACGGTTATGCTAAATGTGGTTTACGTGCCTCAACAGCGAATAGGCAACAACGTTTTGCCGAAAAAATTGCTGATTTACGCCGTCGGCAACCTGATTTAGTAAATCACTATTGCCTTGATTTGCTTAATACAGATGACCGTATGGCGGCTCCCATCGCTCACTTGTATTGGCAACGGCTATGGCTAGCCTCTGGCGTATTAGCTACGTTTAGTAAACGTCAACATTTAGATACCGCGGTTTGGGGATGGCCTATGTATTACGCATTAAGCCAAAGTATAAAAGCAAACCAGACGCTTTATGCCGAACCTTTAGAGAAACTCAGTTTACCTGCCGAATGTAATGCTTCAGATGAACTTGGACTTCGCCTATCCACCAACAATGGACACTGCGGCGTTAGCTAGGGGCTGACACACCGCCAATTCCACATTACACGCCGTCTTTCCTTCCTCGCCATCCGTGCTG
>JABFST010000149.1 GCA_013140465.1 Methylococcaceae bacterium | reverse complement strand
GCAAATAAGCATCAGACAAGCCGGTAATGATAAAAAACAAGGTGTAACTTTGGTACATCATTGACACTGTCGCCACCGCAATAACATACATCAAGTAAATGGCTGCCAGAGTAAACGCCAAGGAACTACCCCTAGGCTCGGCTAATGGGCGGGTCATGCCATGAACGACCAGCCGTCCCATCATGCCAAAAATAATGCCCAGCAATAAGGTGACGGCAATCACGCCGTGATTAAGATAGGTGAGCAGAAAATGGTTGTCGATAGACTCAAAGCCGTGGATTTCCGGCCATTTCATCAAGCCCCAGCCCCACCAAAAGCGTTCGCTGGCTTCATCCATGTATTCGGTGACCAATTCGTAGCGGTAAGCAGCGGTTTCTTGGTTATCATCTGCGGCATTTTCACGCCCCACTGATGCGTAATTTAAAAACGCAATCATCAGCGGTATGCCCACCAACACCATCACCGACAGCACCCCCGTCATCGCCATCACCCGTTGCTTGGAGCGGCCTATAATGACGATGCCAGCCGCGACTATGCCCGCCAACCATTGGCCTTTGCCCAAAGTAGATAACACGCCACCAAAAATCATCAGCGTAAAAAACTGGGCAGGCGTGAACCACGGCAACCATGACAGTTGCTTCATTTTTAACGGCCACGCCTCGGACCATTGCAGCCAGCGTTGCATCCGATAGCCTACAGCCATCATGATGCCATCGACCAAGCAATGCGCGTAAGGCCCTGCGGCACGCGCCAAACCAAAGCGGAAAGTGGTGATCCAGCCGTCGGCCTGGCCAGGGAAGAACATGCCCAAATAGGCTTGCCATAAGTTATAACCAAATTTGTTTTCAAACAGGTTAAACACAAAAACTACTGAGAGGCACAAGACGATACTTTTGGCAAAGTCGTAGCGCAAAGAGAACGCCTCGACCAAACTTTTGGCAAAAATATACGGGAACAATACCGACGTCAGCTCAAAAAACATCAAGTTTTGCGCATCCGAATAACCGGATGCCAAAAACTCAGAATAGGACACGGCAAACGCATAAAACCCCACGACCAAGTCGGTATAGCTAAACCGATAACCGGGTGCGCCCTGCATCAGAAAAACGGCAAACAAGGCGATAGAGGCACTTTGGTTAAAGCTAGGATCAGGTAGGCCGGGCGTGATCGCCCGAAAATAATCGGGCAACAACAATAAAGAAGGCATATAAACCCAGACAAACGCTTTGCTGGGCGAATGGTTTTGCGCGACATAATAGGCCAGAAAACCCGGCAGATACGCGATAAAAGATAACATAACTCAAGGTCTTAATGAGGAAGTGCGTAACGTCTCATGAGTGGCAAGATAAAGACCTGCGAGGTTTATAAAACCTCGCAGGTCTGCCGCTATTGCCTATAACTAATGAGGAGTTACGGAAGTGCCAACACACAGCCAGTACACCCTGACGTGTCGGCTAGAGTGGCTGACCCAATATGCAGTATTACAAAACCTGTCATTGCAGCACTTTGCGAAATTTATACTTACGCTCATCCGGCACGCAATGGCCCATCTCCAGCAGAAACTGGCGACTGTCCAGCACATCCCTACGCAAATGGGCATCGGTCAGCCCCGTTAGCAAAAAAAACAAGGTGCAGCTCTGATACATCATCGCTACTGTCGCCACCGCAATAAAATACATCAGATAAATGGCGGCTAAGGTAAACGCCAAGGAACTGCCGCGCGGCCCCTGTTCCGGCTGTGACATGCCATGCCACAACAAACGCGCCATCATCACTACCATAATGCCCAACAACAAACTGACGGCAATCACGCCATGATTTAAGTAGGTCAACAAAAAGTGGTTGTCTATGGATTCAAACTTGGGCATTTGCGGCCATTTCATCAGCCCCCAGCCCCACCACAGCTGCTCGCTCGCAACATCCATATACTCGCTGACCAACTCATAACGGTAGGCTGCCGTTTCTTGGGTATCATCCACCGCATTGCCCCGTCCCACAGACGCATAATCCAACAAGGCTAACAACAGCGGCACACCCACCAGCACCAGTATAGCCAGCACGATTTTCAACGCTGCCGCCTTACGTTTGGAGCGCCCAATAAACACGATCCCAGCCGCGACAATACTGGCTAACCACGGCCCTTTTGCCAAGGTTGAAGCAATACCCAGCAACATCATCAAGGTAAAAAAACGTGCTGGCGTAAATAAGGGCAGCCATGCCAAACCCTTTACCTTTAAGGGCCACGCCCCCGACCATTGCAGCCAGCGTTGTAAACGATAAGCCGCCGCCAACATAATGCCCGCGACCAAACAATGGGCATAAGGCCCTGCGGCCCTGGCAATACCATAACGGAAAGTCGTCACCCAGTTTTCATTTTGCCCGGGGAAAAACCAGCGCCCCCAATAAGTAGTCCATAAATTATAGCCAAACCGATTCTCGAATAAATTAAGCAACACGACTACCGAAGAACACAGCACAATGCTTTTGGCAAAGGTATAGCGCAAATAAAAAGGCTCAATCAGGCTTTTAGCCAACAGATAAGGAAATAAAACCGAAGTCAGCTCAAAAAACACCAAGTTTTGGGCAGCGGCATAATCGGTCGCCAAATACTCAGAAAAAGACACGGCAAACGCATACGCCGCAACCGCCACATCAGCGTAACTAAACCGATAACCGGGCGCACCCTGCGCCACAAACACCAAAAACAACGCAAACGCGGCACTTTGGCTGGCAGTCGGGTCAGGCAAACCGGGGGTCATTGCATAATAATAATCCGGCAACAACAGCAAAACGGGCAGATAAACCCAAATAAACGCGCACTGTAGCGCGTATCTTTTAGCGACAACATAAGCCAAAAATCCCGGCAAATACGCGATATAAGCCAACATGCCTAGGGCTTAATCACACGCGCAGGTATGCCTACTGCCACTGCACCTGCGGGTACGTCTTTAGTGACGACAGCATTTGCGCCTATCACCGCGCCCGCGCCTATAGTCACCCCACCCAACACGGTTACGCCACGGCCTATCCAAACATTGCGGCCTATGTGTATCGGCTGTGCGCTATGCCCGCTGTACCTGACCGAACTGCCGGGCTGCACGCGGTGGTTGGCATCACGCAAGCTGCTATATTCGCCTATCATGACCCCCTCTTCGAGAATGATGTCGGAATAGGCGACGATATGCACGCCGCGAGACAATACTACGTCATCGCCTATGACAATGCGGCCTTGTTCTTGGGTTTCCAGATACAGTTCGCGGTAGAGGAACAAATTTTTGCCCAAACTGATGTTCAGTGTGCCATGCACTTCTGGCAGCCCCAGCACCACGACCGAGGCATCGACCTTGCCGCCTAAGGCATTGTTCAAACAGCTATAAGCCCATAGGCGGCGTAAGCCACCTAAGCGCTTAATCACGGTTGCGAGTGGGTTTAACAGCACTACCAGTGCTTTTTTAAGGGGATTGCTCATGAGGTTATCCTTATCGTAAGGTGGCGGCTTGCCCCCACATTCTAAACAGTTAAATGGCAACCAGCCCTATTTGTACTCAATCAAGCCTTGCCGCCGATTGCGTAAACGGTTATACCAATACCCCAACTGGCCTAGGGCAATTGGGATTTGCTGAAAATGCGAATGCGCACCATATAACAATAAAGTCAGGGCATTGTTGCTCCGCCAGCGCGCCTTATAGGCCGAGCGCACGGCTAAGGCCGAATACGCCATCAGCAAACCCAGCAAAGGTAAAATATCGCCTAAACAGACAGTTAAGCCCAAGCCCATCAGCAGCAATCCCAACAGCACACCCACATGCAGGGCATTGCGCTTACATTCTGCCACCCATAACGGAAACGCCGTGGTTTTCATGCGTTGCGACACTTCGGCATAAGCATGTCCGGCGCGTAAGGCGCGTTTCCAATACGCTTTAAACGTGGTCATCGCCATATCGTGCAAAGTCATCGCTTGGTCGATATGCAGGATGACTTTGCCTGTGGCGCGGATGCGTTGGCAGAGTTCGGGTTCTTCACCTGCGATCAAATCTTCGCTAAAGCCGCCGACTTCGGCCAACACCGCGCGGCGCATCAGGGCATCGCCGCCACAAAATTCGGTGATGCCCGGCGGGTAGATCCAATCCAAATCCAGCACCCGATTGTATAAGGAATCGCCCGGATGGCTTTCGCGCCGATGCCCCCAGACGATAGCCACCTGCTCATCCGCCATTGCCGCTAGGGCTGTGCGTAAAAAATCAGGATGCAATAAAGTGTCGCCATCCAAAAATAAGATGAACGTCCCGCTGGCTTCACGCCAGCCCGCATTACGCCCAAACGCCGCACACGGGCGCGTAGGTTGCACGCATAACACTTTCGCACCTAGGCTTGCCGCCAAGGCGGGGCTGCCATCGTGGGACATGGAATCGACATAAATCAGCTCTATGCCTCCTTCGGGTGGCGTAATTGCTTGCACGGACTGTAAACAAGCCGCCAAGCGTTGGCCTTCGTTGCGTCCGATAACCACTACAGAAACTAAGGGTGTGTTCATGAGATCACCTTTTCAAACAGTACCCGATAATCGTTTAACCGGGCTTGGCTAGAATACCGCTGCCATAGGCGTTGCCAGCCTTGTTCGGCTAGTTGGTTCAAGGTGTCGGCACTGGCAGTTTGCAGACGTTTGAGTTGTTGTACCAAATCAGCAGCATCATTGGCCTGAAAATGCACACCCGAGACCTTGTCTTCAATCAATCCCGCCGCGCCGCCTGCATTGGGCAACAGCACCGGCACTTTCGCCGCCATCGCTTCCAAAATCGCCAAACCAAACGGCTCGGTAGGGCATAAGTGCAGCAACAAATCGGTATGGGCAAGTTCGTCGGCGACTTTATCGGTAAAGCCGACAAAATTGACGTGGGGGTTGTTTTGTCGGGCGCGGGCGGTGAGTTGCTCCTGTTCCCAGCCTGTGCCTAAGATGCGGATGTCCAAAGCATTCAGTTCGGGAGCCAAGTCCAGCGCATCCAACAACACATCTATGCGCTTGATAGGGTCTAGCCTAGACACCACCAGCACTTTGCGGATGCCGGGCTGGCTAAACGGCTCCCGTTTAGGGGCTTGGGTGATTTGCTGGTCGGGCAAAAAATTTTCCAATACTTTGATTTGGGCGTCGCGCACCCCATGCGCCAACAAGCGTTCCCGCACATAGCCTGACACCGCCACCAAGGTGATCGGTAAAAAATTCAGGCGTTTTTTGCGCCCATAGCTTAAATATTCGTCAGTGCCGCCATGCACTAAATGCAGATGCACGTTGTTAAGCCTAAACCACAGGTTTAAAGCGATAAAAAACAAGGAATGCGACACGCCTGTCGCACAGACCGCCACTTTGTCCATGTTTTTCAGTAGTCCCGGCAGTTGTAAAAACAAGTCTTTCGCACCGTAAAAAACATGGCTTTCTATGCCCATAGCCGCAGCCTCCGCGTGTACGGGGCCGGGGGGAGCCAATAATAAGGGGACGAGTCCGTCCCGCAAGCCGTCTAAAGTCACTAAGGCCATGCGTTCAGTCCCGTATAAATTGCCGCTATGCAGCAAATAAAGGAGTCGGGTTTGTTTAGTCATCTTATTTTTTCTTAAAATAATTGGCAAATAAACGCGTATTGGCGGCATCGTCGGTAACAGTGTCCGTAGCGGCTTGGTGGGTCGCTGAATAATAGCCGCCCCCTTGGAAAATTTGCAAACGGGTGACGACAAAACCAATCACAGTAGGGTCGATACGCTCCAGCAACTGTACAGCCCGCTTAATCTCCCCGGGTTTGGTCTGTTGTGCAGCAATTAATAACAAGCTTATATCACTGATACTCGCAAAAAATTCCGCATCCGCCGAAAACAAGATAGGTGCGGCATCCAATAATATCACCGGATAACTGGCGGCGATTTTTGCTAAAGCCGCTTGCAAACGCTGATAGCCAAACAACAAGCCGTCATCGACAGCACCTAGGGCGATACGGTCGGGATAAACGCCATTGCCGGGGCTGACCACGGCAGCAACAGGCAAGTCGGGGTTAAGGATAAGATCCAACAAGCCCAATTGGGTATGCTCGCTCAAATAACGCGGATCGGGCTGTAACGGATTGACTTCGACAACCACGGCATTGACATCCATGAGCTGGTAATCTAAGGCCAACTCTAAGGCTAAAGTGGTGTTGGTGCTGTTGTGCGCAACCGCCGTCAACAACACCATATTGCCCGCCTTGCCCGAGGGTGGGCGTTCGCGTGCCAAAGCCAATGCCAAACGCCGTTTTTGATCCGCCAGCACGCGCTCAGAAACGCCCTCCTGCCCTGTTGCCAACAAGCCCGCCAAAGGCTTATAACCCAGCAGTTTTTCAACTTGCCCCGCCGTACGGATACGCCTGTCCATTAAGTCGATGCCGATAGGCACAACCAAACCGCAAAAAGCCGCCAACACGACCATGACCACCAGTAATTTTGTCCGTCCGCCGCGTATGGGTATTTCCGGTACACGCGCGGCACTTTCCATGCGGATAAAGCCGGGAGCTTTAGATTCCAATTCTAAAAAACCTATGCGGTTTTCGACTGTTTCCAGTTGTCCGTAATAACGTTTGATGTCTTGGTTTAAGGTCAGCGCATCATTGTATTGCCCAGAAAACCACGCGGCGTTGTTCTTTTGGGTGTTGATTTGTTCCAAAAGGTCATGCTCAATTTTTTTGGTCAGCGTTACTTTGGAACGGCGTTCTTCCAACAGCATGTGCTTAATGTCGGTTGTTAATTTTTCGGTGGCCTCGACCACTTCCGCCTCTATCACCTCCAATTGCTTTTTAATTTGCGCGTGGCCTGGATGCTTGGGGTCTAGCCCGCTAATCAAGCGCACCAATTCGCTGCGCCGCTGGTACATATTGGCTTTTAGGCTAAACAACCCTTGGTCTTTATAGACAATATCCGCGACTATCGCATCTAAGGCCGTGGACGCTTTAGGGTCTTTGGGGTTTTCAAACAACAGCAAGCCCGCTTCTGCCGCCATACGCGCACGCTGGGCTTCCGAGTACGCCAACTGGCTGTTTGCCAGCAATTGGTCATAGGGGTTGACGGCATTATCGACAAACGTGGTCACGCTTAAGGTTTGCGACAAATCCGCCAAGCGTTTTTTCTTGTCGGTGATAAGGTTCTGAAATTTATCGCGCTGCGTATACAACACGTCCACGCGTTCTTTAGACGCATACACCGATTGTTCGTCATGGACGTTGGCAATATAGATTTCCACAACGGTATTGACTATCTCATCCAAGCCTTCGGCCTTATCCGATTCCAAAGTCAGCGTAAACAAATAAGTGTCATTGACGGGTTTGCTGACCAAAGCCGCTTGCAGACGTTCGGCGGCACGGCGGTCGGATTCTTTAGGCTTTTGCCACACAAAGCGCTTGTCGCCCATTTTGGTCAAAGCCGCCAACAAGATGTCATAGCGCGTGACCGTACCCGCCTGTTGCTCTATAAACTGGCGATATTGCTGGTAAGAGGCAATTTCTTGCTCTTTGTTTTCTTGCAAAATATTGGCGACACGCGGCGCCACATACACCACGGCGGTGGCGGAATAGTACGATTTGCCTTTAAACCAAGCCACTGGCACGCCTAGCAAGCTTATCGTGACAAACACTATTAGCCCAATTTTAAAATGCTTGCGGATACTCACCAACGGCATCATGGCACCGGTGGCGACGGTTTCGTCTGCTCTGGGGGATAAGTTGGATTCAGCCATAATTAAGGGGCGATGGCGGCAAGTTGGCTAATTGTGAACAACGTGCTAAACGGGTTAATCTGCTGCAACATGTAGCCGATTTTACTGACGTTATGACGTGGCACATAAATGATGTCGCCTTCATTAATGGCAACATTGAGGTCTTTTTTGGGAGCCAGCAAATCCGACAAATCAATCTGCATATTGACATCAGAACTTGGGCGGATGAGATGCAAGTCGTGGGTGTTGCCGTCTTTAGTCACGCCGCCCGCTTGCGCCAAAGCATCCATAAAGGACATTTGTGGGGTCAGGCGAAACACGCCAGGTTGATGCACTTCGCCCAACACAAACACCGAGGTGTCAGTCGCATCGGGGATATACACGACATCATTGCGTTGCAGGGCCACGTTTAGGTTAGTGTCACCCGTCAATAAATGCGTTAAGTCTATCCACAAAATATTGTCATTACGGATAATCGCGCAGCGGGTTAACACTTGCTCTTTTCTCAGCAACGGCATACCGCCCGCTTGCGCCAAAATGTCCAGCAATTTAGGCGGCGTGTTGAACTGTATTTCTCCGGGATGTTCAACCCTACCAATCACGACTATGCGGTTAGAATTGTAATGCTCCACCCGCACCGTGGTAAAAATGTTCAGATAATACGGCGATAAAGCTTTGTTGATGGTGTCGGCGGCTTGTTCGCGCGTGAGATTACGCACCATCACCGAACCGACCACTGATAAGGATATGCGCCCGTCCGGGCCCACCCGCTGTAGCCCTGACAACTCGGGCCTACCGATAACTTCAATATTGATGTCGTCACCGTCATACAGCAAATAATCATCCACTTTTTTGGTTTCTTCTTTAAAAGCTTCCAAGGCTTTAAGCTCAGAGATACGCTTGGAGCGATCCGGCACTTCAAACGCCTTAACCGCCAACGGCGTAGCCTCAGGGACGGTTTCCCAAGCCCCACAGGCAACCAACAAACTTACAACAATCAACAGGAATAAGGCTTTTAGCATAAGACTCAAAAGGGTTGGCGTTAATTTTAAGCAGCGTTTGCTTATCTGCTTAGGGTATATATAGAGAACGGAGGAAATAAAGCGACATTAAATCCCCTCACCCTACCCTTTCCCTCAGGGAGAAAGCGTTTAGTGTAGATTTATAAGCTTCGGACTCTATATGACAAAGTATAGTTGACTATCGCGTGTTTTACCCAAACAGGCTTAGTAAGCCCAGTTTACGCAAAAATTGTAAGGTTGACGATGACTTTTAAATTGGCAACTAAAGTTTCATAGGTGTAGCTGTAGGAACGGCGGTGGAAGCCGCTTAAGCCGCGACTAATACAGGTAAGGCCACACAGTTCCCAATCCAACAAGCGATTTGCCTGTTAAAACAAACTCTTCGCCAGTTACCCACAAAAGCTGTGGATAAGTCTGTGGATAGCATGTGATAGCTATCGCTTAGGCACGGTTTTTATTACCTTTTTGTTAAATTGTACAAAAATACGCCAATCGCATTATTTATTTAACTATCAGTTACTTAATGATTTGTAAACCGTCATTTTGCCCGCTTCTGAACAGCGGGCAAAGCCAACGCTAAGTGCTTGATTTTTTCTGTGTACAAAATATATAAAGTGGGAGTGAAAGGGCTTTAGAGACTGTGAAAGTATTTCAAATAGTCTCAAAAAGGTTTTTTTTTCGTTAGCCTTTAATTTAATTAGAGACTGGGGTGAAAAACATGTTTTTCACTCCGCTGAGCAAGCTTATGTTAATTCTTTCACAGTCGCTTTAGACCTTGTCGTGTCGGCACTGAAACTGGGCAGACAACGATTGCAAAGATGTTTTTTATTTTCGTAAACCTTTATTTTAAGTAAAGACTGGAGTAAAAAAACAGGTTTTTTCACGCCGATGAACAAGCTTACGTTAATTCTTTCACAGTCGCTTTAGACCTTGTCGTGTCGGCACTGAAACTGGGCAGACAACGATTGCAAAGATGTTTTTTATTTTCGTAAACCTTTGTTTTAATTAGAGACTAGGGTGAAAAACATGTTTTTCACTCCGATGAGCAAGCTTACGTTAATTCTTTCACAGTCGCTTTAGACCTTGCCGTGTCGGCACTGAAACTGGGCGGACAACGATTGCAAAGGTGATTTTTATTTTCGTAAACCTTTGTTTTAAGTAGAGACTGGAGTGAAAAACATGTTTTTCACCCCGATGAGCAAGCTTATGTTAATTCTTTCACAGTCGCTTTAGACCTTGCCGTGTCGGCACTGAAACTGGGCAGACAACGATTGCAAAGATGTTTTTTATTTTCGTAAACCTTTGTTTTAATTAGAGACTAGGGTGAAAAACATGTTTTTCACTCCGATGAGCAAGCTTACGTTAATTCTTTCACAGTCGCTTTAGACCTTGCCGTGTCGGCACTGAAACTGGGCGGACAACGATTGCAAAGGTGATTTTTATTTTCGTAAACCTTTGTTTTAAGTAGAGACTGGAGTGAAAAACATGTTTTTCACTCCGATGAGCAAGCTTACGTTAATTCTTTCACAGTCTCTTTAGACCTTGCCGTGTCGGCACTGAAACTGGGCAGACAACGATTGCAAAGGTGATTTTTATTTTCGTACACCTTTGTTTTATTTAGAGACTGGAGTGAAAAACATGTTTTTCACGCCGATGAGCAAGCTTATGTTAATTCTTTCACAGTCGCTTTAGATCTTGCCGTTTCGGCACTGAAACTGGGCTGCAAAGGTGATTTATATTTTCGTTAGCCTTTGTTTTAAGTAGAGACTGGGGTGAAAAACATGTTTTTCATTCCGATGAGCAAGCTTACGTTAATTCTTTAACAGTCGCTTTAGACCTTGTCGTGTCGGCACTAAAACCGGGTAGGCAACGAATGCAAGGGTGCATTTTCCCCGTCCCTACAGCATTTTCGGTTTTTCTTGACCCAGCCCGCCAAACCACGCGCACAGCCTGACAACCAGCCCTTTAAAATCATCCAAATAAGTATAGGCCACGGGAATCACCAATAAGCTCAGCAAGGTGGATGTCACCAAGCCGCCGATGACCGCCACCGCCATCGGGCTGCGGAAGGACGAATCCGATGCGCCTAAGCTCAGGGCTATCGGCAACATGCCCGCACCCATTGCAATCGTGGTCATCACGATCGGGCGTGCGCGTTTGTGGCACGCGTCCAAGAGGGCTTCAACCCGCCCCATGCCGTGGTCGCGCCGGGCGACTATCGCGTATTCAACCAGCAAGATGGAGTTTTTGGTGGCGATGCCCATCAGCATTATCAAGCCTATCAGCGACGGCATAGAGAAGCTTTTGCCCGCCAGCAACAAGGCCACAAAACCGCCGCCAAACGACAGCGGCAAAGCCACCAGAATCGTAATCGGCTGTAAGAAATCTTTAAACAACAACACTAACACGATATAAATGCACAGTACGCCTATCAGCATAGCTACGGCAAAACTGCCGAACAACTCCGCCATCATTTCGGCATCGCCGATATTGATTTGCCTGACACCTGCGGGCAAGGCTTGGATGCTAGGCAGTTTTTGCACGAGGTTGGTGACATCACCCAATTGCAATTGCGCCAATTCAATTTCAAAGTTAATGTTACGCGCCCGATCATAACGGTTAATAACCGCAGGGCCGCTGGACAATTCCAAATCTGCCACCTGCCCTACCCTGACCGGACCTATGCCGGGTTTGGCGGAAGGTACAGCCAGACGCTCTAAGACACTCAGGTCGTGCCGCCCTGCATCACTCAGCTTGACCATGATCGGCACTTGCCGTTGCGCCAAGTTAAATTTGGGCAGCGACATATCATAATCACCCACCGTCGCAATGCGCAGGGTTTCGGCTATCGCGGCAGAAGTGACCCCCAAATCGGCGGCACGTGCAAAATCGGGGCGCACGGCAATTTCAGGGCGCACTAACGAGGCCGTAGAAGCCACATTGCCTAAGCCGGGTATGGTGCGCAAATCTTTTTCGACAGCACGCGCAGCAGCAGACAAGGCGTTAGGCTCTTCGCCGCTCAACACCAACACATATTTTTCGCCAGAAGCCCCCAAACCTACCTTTGTACGCACACCTGGCAAGGTTTGTAGTGCAGTACGAATATTGTGCTCGATAGCTTGTTTGCGTACAGGACGGTCTGAACGCTTTGCCAGCAACACCGTCAGCGTGGCTTTGCGCACTTCTACGCCACTTTGCAATGCTAGCGGGTCTGTACCTGCCGAGCCACCACCAATAGTGGTATAAATGTTCTGCACATAAGCCACGGCAGCCACTTTTTGCCGTGCCGTTTCGGCAATCGCCGCCGTTTGCGCCAAGGTTGCCCCGGGCGGCAATTCGATAAACACTTGGCTTTGCGGATTGTCGTCAGGGGGTATAAATCCTTGGGGCAATAACGGAATCAACATAATAGAGCCGATAAAAAACGCCAATGCCCCCCCTATAGTCAGTAAGCGGTGGCGTAAGCACCACGCGGCAGAACGCAAATAGTTGCGCATCAAAAAACCGTCAGGGGGTTGTTGGTGGCCGAGATTTTTTAGCAAATAGGCTGACATCATCGGGGTCAGCATACGCGCAACGACCAAAGAAGCCAGAATTGCCAAAGAAGCCGTCCAGCCAAATTGCTTAAAAAACCGTCCGGCAACGCCACTCATAAAGGCCGTCGGCAAAAACACGGCAACTAAGGCAAAAGTGGTGGCAACGACCGCCAAGCCAATTTCATCTGCCGCCTCCATCGCCGCCTCGTAGGGGGTTTTGCCCATACGCAAATGGCGGACGATATTTTCAACCTCTACAATAGCGTCGTCTACCAAAATACCTATCACTAAGGACAGGGCCAACAAGGTGACGACGTTGACGGAAAAGCCAAAGTAAGCCATACCTATAAAAGCCGGAATTGCCGATAAGGGCAACGCGACCGCAGACACAAATGTCGCCCGCCAATCGCGCAAAAACAGCCAAACCACCAATACTGCCAAGGCTGCGCCTTCGTATAGCAAGGCCATAGAGCCATCAAACTCTTCTTGTACAGGCACGACAAAATTAAAGGTTTCGTTGATTTCGACATCGCTATGGGCTAGGCGCATTTCTGCCAAGGCTTTGTGCACACCCGCGCCCACTTCTATCTCGCTGGCACCACGGCTACGCGTCACTTCAAAGCCCACCACGCGCTTGCCGTTAAAAAACGCGAGGGCGCGGGGTTCGGCATAACCATCGGTGATGGTCGCCACTTGTTCTAAACGGATACTGCGCCCATCTGCCAAAGAAATGGACAGCGGGCGTAATTCTTCAACCGATTTGACATTGGCTAAGGTGCGCACAGGCTGTTCGCCACTGCCTAAATCAGTGCGCCCACCCGAGCTTTCTTGCTGAATTTGCCGCAATTGGCGGGAAATGTCTGCGGCTGTTGCACCTAGGGCTTGCAACTTAATCGGATCTAGCGCGATCGTAACTTCGCGCGTCACACCGCCGACGCGCTTGACATCACCCACCCCGCGTATGGACAGCAGCTTTTTGGTGAT
>JABFST010000134.1 GCA_013140465.1 Methylococcaceae bacterium | reverse complement strand
CAGTAGAGACGCGATTTATCGCGTCTCCAATAGCGTGCCAATTGCTGATGTAAACGCAAATATTACAGACGCGATAAATCCAGACGCGATAAATCCAGACGCGATAAATCGCGTCTCTACGGTGCTTGTTTCCAAAACAATGACACACTAACCTGACGCAAGCTTTAGCACTTTGCTGGTACAAGTCACAACCGAAAACTCCGAAAAAAGGGCAGCAGAATTGGGGCGCGGTTATAGCGGCGAAATCTTCAAACGCTATATCACCCTGACTGACCAAGCCTTAGCCGCCCACCCGAACACCCACGTCGATTTTGCCTTATGGCCTGAAACCGCGTTTCCGGCTTTGTTAGGCGATGAATTTACCGCTTATCCCTTACCGCAAGCCTTGGCCCAATACCAACAAGCGCGGCAATTGGCGCTGATTACGGGTGCATACAGCATCGAACCCCGCTCACAACTCATCACCAATTCGTTGTTTGTTCTTAACAAAGACGGTGGGATTGTCGCGCCGCATTACAGCAAATCGATTTTGTTGGCGTTTGGCGAATATATTCCCGGCGAAGACTTGTTCCCAGAAATCCGCGATTGGTTGCCCGCCACCGGACATTTTGCACGAGGCAACGGCCCGACCGAATTACTGGGCTGGAACGGCTACAAAATGGGTGCGCAGATTTGCTATGAAAGCTTGTTCCCGCACTTTAGCCGCGCTTTAGCGCAGTTGGGGGCGCAATTTATAGTTAATGTCACCAACGATTCTTGGTATGGCAGTTGGCAAGAACCCTACCAGCATTTGTACATGACTTTAGCGCGTGGCGTTGAATTCAGGCGGCCCGTGCTGCGCGTCACCAACACGGGCATTTCCACGGTGGCCTTGGCTTCTGGCGACATACTCGAACGCTCGCCTGTACACCAACCGTGGACGGGCATCTACCAAGTCCCTTATCTAAAAAACCCAAGCGCGACGTTTTACCAAAACTGGTTTTATTTAGTACCTGGTTTGCTGTGGGGTAGTTTGTTAGTGGTGTTGGCTTGGGGTATTTACCATAAACGCAGGTTGCGCTGATACTTTTCAGGCAATGTTGGCGTAAATATTGGGTTGCCTAGAGAGGGTGCAAGAAAACTGATAGCAGTTGAGTTCGTCGCACCCTAACCATAAACTATAATTAACAATAACCTATTGATTTGTAAGATTAGAACGACTACTTACCTTTGCGTTTATTACGTTTGATGATGTCCATTGGCAAAAATAGGTATGCGAAGTGATGGCAATAGCATCAATAGCCTAATTTACGGATTTAGCTGCTTGATAAGCTAGAAAGCAGCAACCTGTCCAAAAAGCTACGCAGCATCCAATAATAGCCTATCCAAAATGCGGATATGTGCTTGTTGAGCAGGCAGCAGCTTTGTTTCAATTAACGAGCGCAGGTCGGCAGCTAGCTCGGTATCCTTTAAAACTTCGTCATAATCATCTGCACCACTTTTTTCACCTTCGTGTAGTGCCTGTAGCACAATTTTATTGCCCAAAATAGTAGCACCTCCCAAAACTAATTTTGCCCACGCGCCCCAAGTGCCTGAGTCCATATCAGGCGTGCCGCCAAGATTACGGCTTTGTGTCTGTAGACTGGCAACCGCAACCTTATGATCCTCATAAATTGGCATTAAGTGTTCTGCTTCGCCTAGACTGACATGTTCCTTAAGCTTATTTAAAGCCTGTTGATAGGTTTCCGTTGCGGCTAATTCATCTTTCAATAATTTGTTGATTGTTTCAATGTTATGCATGACAAACTCCTTAAGTAATTATTTAATGGTTAAGTTTACTTGGCCTTCAAGCAGTCGAAGAGTGAGGCGCATCATTGTTAAATGATGCGCCTCCTATCTCATTAGACCGATGTTTCTTCAGTCGAGGAGATATCCTCTGCATGTGCCTTCTCGAAAATATCTTTCGCCTTATCAATTTCTTCGCTGGTTTTCGCATGGACAGAAATCAAGGCACTTCCCCCCTTGATTTTTCCTTCATAGCGTTTAGCTTCATACTCTGGAATACCCAGCCCGATTAAGCCGCCAGCCAAACCGCCAGTGGCGGCACCGACTGCTGCGCCACTCAGTGCTGCCATAATAGGGCCAGCGGCGATTAATGGCCCGACACCTGGAATAGCCAATGCACCAATCCCCGCTAACAGGCCCACTGCTGCACCCGCGCCTAAACCCACTGTGCCACCAATAGCTGCTCCTTCCGGCGCTTTGGTGTGCTTTTCATGGGCAAAATCTTTGGTAGTGGATTTATCGGGAAACAGTACCGATATGGCATTGCTTGAGAAACCCGCATTGGTCAGGTGATTAACAATACTTTCTGTTTGTTCGAGATTTTGGGCGATACAAAAAACTGCTTTAGTCATGACGTTCTCCTGGGGCCTTTAAGGCGCTTTGTTTTCAAGTTGGTTATCTACCTTTACTACACCGCGCGTTTTTTCGGCGATTTTTTGTAGTTTCATGTTTTCAGCTACGGTTTCGACAGGCCCGCGTAAAGTCACCGTGCCACTACGACTGATGATTTTGGCATTCTGTGCGTTCACCGATAGGGACTTATCTCTCACCACCTTTTGCCTGATGTGGGCGGTGATTTTGATGTCCTTTTTAGTTTCCTTTTGATCTTCCGGGGTCAACGTAGTGTTATCTTTATCGCGCACATTACGCAGACTGTTTTCTAAAACCGAATCGGCAGCCAATTGCATGGCAGTACCCTGTTCGGCCTGTGTGGGACTGGTTATCATTAATAGACCAACTGTTAGCGTAACCAAAACTAACGATAAGCGTTTAAACATGGTGTGATCTCCTGAGGGGTTGTGTTGTTTTCAAAATAACGAAACGGCGTGCCTGCTAAACTGAAACTGCTGCACGCGTTTATCGGTCTTTTTTAAGATCTTTTTGAGACCGCCAAAGCCAACTTTGGCTTTACCGGCGGTTTGTTTGGCTGTTCCTTTCTAACTCTAAGTCTTTGTCGCCCAGCATATTGCCAATAACCTCCATTCGGCCTTTTATGTGCCCTTTGTTCATGATGTCTCCTGATAATTATGTAGCCATCACCAGATAGCAATGGCTAAAGCGCGGGAGCCTATCTCCCTGCACTCGGCTTTTAAGATATACCTAATTCAAACAGTATTCTGTACGACAGCGAACAGAGGGGAGTTGGCTTGTACGCCAGTTGTCTTATTAGTGCTGCTAGGATTGGATTTCAAAGCTAAAGTCGGGTGAACGTACGGCTCATCCTCATTGCGCCATAGCCCCGCTATGCTTGCTTCTGCTATGCCACCACAATCTTTTCAACAACGACCCAGGACGCAGTTCACCAGCGGCCTCACGCGGATGCTGGTAGAAAACAGCATCAGCATGGGCGGGCGGCGGGCAAAACAATGTGGGCGGCTATGGCGGACTGTAAAATATGAGGACGTGTCTGAACCCGGATTGTGTTTGGGGCTGACGGACTACTTCTTGTTTTATAACGGGGAAAGA
This sequence comes from Methylococcaceae bacterium, assembly GCA_013140465.1. GTDB lineage: Bacteria > Pseudomonadota > Gammaproteobacteria > Methylococcales > Methylomonadaceae > Methylobacter_C. The sequence continues at coordinate 73 of JABFST010000134.1, read as the reverse complement.
CCGCACCAATCATTGGGATATATGACCCCGGACGTGGTGTACCGCAGGGCAATAGGCGGGGGTGCAAAGGTTG
>JABFST010000159.1 GCA_013140465.1 Methylococcaceae bacterium | reverse complement strand
GTTATTAGCGATGAAGATTTGCAAAAAATAGCCCAGCCGTTCTTAGGCCGCCCGTTGACGGCGCGCGATTTGGAAGAGTTGCGCGGGCGGGTTACGGCGGCGTATGTGGATGCGGGCTATATCAATTCGGGTGCGGTTATCCCTAGCCAATCCGCCGCAAAAGGCGAGTTGCAGCTTAAGATTGTAGAAGGCACTTTAACCGAAGTGCGCTTGGAAGGTATGGGCTGGCTGCGGGAAGGGTATTTGCGTGACCGCATTATCATAGGCGCAGGTTCACCGCTCAATTTAAAAAGCCTACAAGAAAAGTATCTGCTGTTACTCAACGACCCTTTAATTGAACGCCTTAACGGTAGCCTATTGCCGGGCGCACATCCTGGGGAAAGTGTGCTGACGGTTAAAGTCAGCCGTGCGCGGCCTTATCAGTTGTATGCCAATGGCGATAACTATACGGCACCGATCGTGGGCAGTTATACCGGCCGTATTGGCGGTTGGGTGGATAACCTGACGGGCTTTGGTGAACACATAGACGCTGAATTTATGGGTTCGGAAGGTGCTTTTGGCGGCACGACAGGCATCGATATACCGCTAACGGCTTATGATACCCACGCATCATTCCGCTACAGCAACACCAAATCATCCTTGATCGAAAAACCATCGGACAAGTTGGACATCAAATCCACGATTATTGGCTACGAAGGCGGCATCAGCCAGCCCCTGTACCGTACCCCGGGCATTGATGTGATGGCAGGGGTCAATTTTGCCGTGCGCCAAAGTAACTCCACCTTTTTGGGCGGTGAACCTTATGCGTTTACCGAAGGTTTGCCGTTTGGTGTAGGCACTACCCAAGCCACGGTGTTTCGCGCTTGGCAACAGCTGACCACCCAAGGCAGCAATAATACTTTTGTCTTGCGTTCAACCTTTAACAAAGGTTTGAATGCTTTGGGCGCAACGATACAAAAAGGCGGCTTGTTGCCCAGTGGTGAATTTTTTAGCTGGTTAGGGCAAACCCAATATATCCATCGCGTTATGGATAATGGTGCGCAAGTCGTGATAAAAGGTGCGGTGCAAGTGACCAACGACCCCCTGTTGCCGATAGAACGTTTTGCTGTGGGCGGGGTACGCAGTGTCCGGGGCTATCGGGAAAACTACTATGTGCGGGACAATGGTTTCAGTTCTGGCTTAGAGTTCCGTTATCCTTTGTTTGGCGGAGAGTCGGGTTCTAAACACAGCCTGTTCCTAATCCCGTTTATGGATTATGGTGGCGCATGGAACAACCCTACACAAGCCGATGCCAAACCCAAACAAGATTATCTACATTCTGTGGGTATAGGTTTTAATTGGCATTACAGCCATGTCAACACCGAATTTTTTTGGGCGCATGATATAGCCAATGTACAAGCCCCAGGACGTGACATACAAGACGACGGTATTCATTTTAAGGTCAGTTTTTTGGCGTTCTAAATTTAGGAAACACAATCATGGAAAAATTACTGTCTGTGGTGATGCTGGCCCTGTTGGCCTCTAGCCCTGCTGTTCTGGCGGCAACGCCCGAAGTGCAGGCTAACAGCATCTTAGAACTTAAAAAGCAATTGGCCTTAGGCGAAAACTACCGTGATAGCGGCAGTTACGAGTTGGCGGGCAAGGAGTTTGAAGCTGTTTTTAAGGCTGCCAACCAACTTGGCGACCGCTTGACCCAAGTGCTGGCGGCGGCGGATTTAGGCTATAACTATTATCTGTCAGGACAAAACGACAAGGCGCAGCTTAAGCTAGAGCAAGCAGCCGATTTGCTAAAGCCGCTAACAGCCCCAGCATTGTCGGCTTTGGTGGAAGATTACACGGGGCTGTTGTATGTGGCCTTACAGCAACCCGATAAAGCCCGTGCAAGTTTTGCGGCGGCCTTAAAAAATGCCCAATTAGCTAACAACAAAGCGTTGATAGCGGGTATCCATGCCAATCAGTCCGCATTGGCGGACGATGCCTTAACGCATCTGCAACAACTTCAAGCTAGCCGTGCAGAAGTTGAAGCCTTGACCGATGACACTATTAAAATCAACTTGTTGCTTAATATCGGCGAACAATTATTGGCTATCGCACCGTCCGATCTGGACGACAAGCAACAACAAGTGTTGCTTAAGGAAAGTTATCTCGCGCTAAACAACGCGTATCAAATGGCTGATGCAAAAAATCTAATCCGTCCCCGTTCGCAAGCCGAAGGTTTTTTAGCGCGTCTTTATGCTCAGCAAAAGCGTAACTCAGATGCTTTGTTGTGGTTAGATAAGGCGATAGCCGATGCGCAACAGGCTAACGCTACTGATTTGTCCATGCAGTGGGAATTGCACAGCGGCAAATTATTACAGGCCGCTGGCGACACCGATGCCGCGTTATTGGCTTACCAACGCGCCGTCACGCATTTGTCCAGTATCCGCTATGGTTTGCCTGTCACCTTACATAGCGGCAACTCGTCTATAAAAGAAATTATCGAACCCGTTTATCGGGGCTTAGCCGATGTCTTGTTAGTGCAAGCTGCCAAGGCTACTACACCCGAAAACAAACAAAGCTTGTTACAGGCGGCAGTGGATGCGATGGAAACCATCAAAAAAACCGAACTCGAAGACTTTTTTAAAGACCGCTGCATCATTGATGAAGATGCTTCGGTGAATTTAAAAGATGCCGTATTGCCGGGTATTGGTATTGTTTACCCAGTCATTTTGCCGGATCGTGTGGAATTGTTGGTGCGTTTGGGTGACAGCCCTACGTTTGAGCAAAAATCAGTCGCGGTCAAAGACAGCGAAGTCACCGCAGCGACGACCGAAATGGCGCAGTATCTACGTTATGGCGAAGGCAATTACCGCAAAGCCTCGCGCAAATTATACAGCTGGCTACTCGATGGCTACGACGAAAGCCTTAAAGCCAAAGGCATTAAAACGCTGATTTATGTACCCGATGGGGAATTACGGAAAGTGCCGTTTTCGGCGTTGCTGAAGGGCAAAAAGTTTATAGTCGAAGACTACACGATAGTCACTTTACCCTCTTTAACCCTGAAAAAGACGGTTGCCAATGCCGAGCAAAAACCCCGCGCCTTGATAGCCGCGCTTAGCAAACCTGACGGCACTTCCATAGACGAGTTGTTGCAAAGAAATATCAAAGGCGTTTTTGGTGAACGCGGCTTGGTCGATTTGGATAACGCAGCAAAACCCGCCGCCCCCGACCCGCAAGTGCTGGCTAAGCAACGCACAGAGTTAATCGAAAAGCTGAGTTTGCCGGGTGTTAATGATGAAGTGAGCGCATTACAAAAAGATGTTGCCAACACTACCTTAAAAAACACCACCTTTACCTCGTCAGATTTTAAGGATTCGGTGGGTTCAGGCGGATACTCGATTATCCATATCGCATCGCATGGTTTTTTTGGCAAAAGTGCCGATGACAGTTTTGTGATGACCTATGACCACAACCTTAAGCTGGACGATTTTAAGGTCATGCTCAGTGGCGAAAACATCAAAAAGAATCCTATTAATTTATTGACGCTCAGCGCGTGCCAAACTGCCGAAGGTGATGACCGCGCGTTGTTGGGGTTTAGCGGTATAGCG
>JABFST010000184.1 GCA_013140465.1 Methylococcaceae bacterium | reverse complement strand
CGTCCCAGAAAGCGGACGTTGCAAGGTTTGCCCAACCCCATCCTTACCCTGTTGCGACAAGCCCGGGACATCGGGCTAAGCCGTGTTTAATCAATGGGATAGGGGCTTAAGTTGGCGCGTATGGGGGCAGTTCTTCCCATCACATATTACCCCAAACATAACGCTCAACCGGAACGCCTTTATAATCCGGTTTTGTTTTTCAGCTTTCCATGCCGCATCCGCTTTGCTCTAAGTTGGGCAGTGCAGCCCTAATCACATTGCATCATGTAACCTAAGCAGTTACAATTCAGGGCATGATTAAAAGCTTCGCCCATAAAGGCTTGGAAAAATTCTTTGCCACAGGCAACCAAAGTGGTATCCAGGCAATTCATGCTAAACGCTTGCGTTTAATTTTGGCGTTGCGGAATGATGCCAATCAATTGGATGACTTGGCGTCTCCCGCCTTGCGGCTACATCAACTTAAAGGTAATCGTGAAGACTTTTGGTCTCTTACCGTACAAGCGAATTGGCGGGTTATTTTTCGCTTTGAAGAGGGTGATGTGTATGTTGTCGATTATCTGGACTACCACTGATTGAGGTGTATTAATGAGAATGTATAATCCCCCACATCCAGGCGAAATCCTTTATGAGCTTTGGCTACAACCGCTAAACTTAACCATTACCCAAACCGCCCAAAAACTAAATGTCACCCGAAAAACTGTGTCGGCATTGGTCAATGGCAAAACGGGCGTTAGCCCCGAAATGGCGTTGCGGCTGGAGTTGGCATTTGGCAAAAGTGCTGAGTCATGGCTTGCCTCCCAATCGGCTTATGATTTGTGGCAACTGGAAGCTAAACGTGAAAGTTTAGGTGTTCATCGGGTGGCGGCTTAATGGGATCCATCAGCAAGTAACCCAATCAAGCGCAACTGAATACGCGGATTCGTGGCCCTAAAGCGGTGTATATACAAGATTGGGCTGCGGATTTTTGCAAGCCCACAAATAACGCAAAGCATCGGTCAAGTCGTAACTATTCAGCATCCGGGACACAACAGCCGTTCGCTGAGCGGAACAGCCGTTCGCTGAGCGGAACAGCCGTTCGCTGAGCGGAGTCGAAGCGAACAAACCGGCTTCGACTCCGCTCAGCCTACGGTAAATTTGACTTATTAGAAGTCGCTCTGAATAGTTACGTCAAGTCTTGCAAATTCTTGTCCCCAAACACTTCCCACAATTTCGTTAGCTAACTTACCCACACCTACATAACCAGCAACGGCTAACCCCATTGCCTAGCCCTAAGGGATCACCATGTCTGTACCACAAAAAATAGAACACACCCTAGAACGCCTGATGTACGCCAGCCGCTGGTTGCTTGCGCCTATTTATGTGGGTATGAGTTTGGCGTTAATGGCCTTGTTCATCAAGTTCTTCCAAGAGTTATACCATTTTATACCGCACATCTTAAGCCTCGACGAATCGCAGCTGGTGTTAAAACTGCTGTCCTTAATCGACTTGTCGCTGGTGGCTAGCCTGATTGTGATTGTTATGTTTAGCGGTTACGAAAACTTTGTCTCGCGCCTAGACATAGGCGTAGGCACAGAAAAACTAGAATGGCTGGGCACGCATGATTATGGCTCGCTGAAAATGAAAGTAGCCGCGTCTATTGTCGCGATCTCATCTATCCATTTGCTAAAAATCTTCATGAACATTGACACCACCCCCAATGACAAAATCATGTGGTATGCCTTGCTGCACCTGACGTTTGTCATTTCCGCCCTACTGATGGGCTATCTCGACAAACACACCAAGCACTAATGCCCCAATTACTGCTGTTGGGCACGCAAGGCTGCCATCTTTGCGAACAAGCCGAAGCCATCATCCACAATTGTTTGGCAGACCACGCGTTTACCGTTACCCCTATCGACATAGCCGAACAAGAACACTGGCAAGCCCAATATGCCGTCCGTATCCCCGTTTTGCTGCACGCCGAAAGCCAACAAGCATTGTGTTGGCCTTTTGATGAGATGGCGGTGCTGGGGTTTGTTGGGCAATTGTAGGTTTTGTTTTAGCGTAAGCCGCCCGATATTGTTGCATTGTAGGCCATCAAACCCTCGGCGTTGCCATTAACACCGCAACGCCCACCTTAAGCCATGCCAGCCAACCATAGCGCACACAGTAAGCAAGCAAATTTATTAGCACTCGAATGGGGGCTTGCATTCTGTTTATAAAAGCCACAAGCCAGTATTCTTAAATTCTTTGCAGTACTCTTGGACATTGACGACACCGAGGTTGAAGATTCAAATTTGGTTGCCCAATTATAGGTCTGGTAAGGCTTGGGTATCGCCCTCGTTAAGCAAGTGCCTAAAACCGTTGTACCCCGCTTAACTATGCAGTAATGGCTTCGGGGCTGATTTTGCCGATGCGAGTCACCTTGCCGCTTAAGGATTTGTACTATGATGCTCCCCATATTTTAGACCACCCGTTAAGATAGAAGGCCCTATCAAAAAGTGTGAAAACACAGGCAAGCGTTCGCAAAAATAATACAACAAACAAAAGGCAAAATAAGAGCGATAAGATTAGTTATTATCAACCTGCCTCTATCTGTATTCTTAGGATTTTGGTCTTGACAATGGGGAGTACCTCATACGCGCCAACTTAAGCCAACAACCTTGCGCCGGGCGGGCAGTGTTTGTGCCGTCGTGCCAAATCCTGTTTCATAATTTGTCATGTTTCAAACGTTAAAGACGGGGTGAATACCCCGATCCCGCTCCCTACCCGGCCTGTGGCTAGCAGTTACCCGGGCGGGATTTACACCCGCTAACATTTGCGACATTGCCCAGCCACAACCAAAACCTGACCGCGTTTTTACTTTATAAAACCCTTTAATCGCCCTATAATCAGGTCTTTTAAGCCTTTCCGGAGACTATGATGACTTATCCAATGCTAACAGATACGGTGGCCAGCATTTCCGAATTAAAAGCCAATCCCATGAAAGTGGTTGCCAGTGGTGACGGAATGCCGATTGCTATCTTAAACAGAAACCAGCCTGCGTTTTACTGTGTACCAGCAAAGGCTTATCAAGCGATGATGGAATTGATTGATGATATGGCGTTGTTAGAAATTGTTAAGCAGCGGCAAAATGAAGAATCTATCGCAGTTTCGTTAGATGACTTATAAGCTGGAATTTAAAAAGTCTGCGCTAAAAGAGTGGGAAAAACTGGGTCATACCCTTAAAGAACAGTTTAAAAAAAAGCTGAAAGAGCGATTGCAAAATCCGCATATTCCGACAGCATCTTTAGCAGGTGGGCAGAATCTTTATAAAATCAAGTTGCGGCAACAAGGTTATCGTTTGGTTTATTCGGTCAGCGATGAGATTGTTACCGTGACGGTGATTGCGGTCGGCAAACGCGATAGAAATGCAGTTTATGATATTGCGCTTTCAAGATTAAACGACAATAGGCCATAACAAGCCACCGAAAACAAAGCGGGGAGTCGCTATTTTTGCGAAACCCACCAAAATTATCCACCATTGTTTCAATGTAAACATTCAGTCCCCCTCCTTAAAAAGGAGGGGTTAGAGGAGGTTTTATTGAATACCCCCCTCAGACCCTTCGCA
>JABFST010000233.1 GCA_013140465.1 Methylococcaceae bacterium | reverse complement strand
TATGGCTTGCACCATGCCTTGTTCCCACGGCGTAATGGTTAGGGTACGCGCATCTTCCACCGCTATATTGGCAACTTGGGACAAGGCCGAATCGGTACCATAATAAGACACGCTGATTTGGTCGAGTAGGCTAGGATGCGCCCTGCCCGTCCTGATTTTGGAAAATTCGTGCTTTAACGCTTCTATGCTTTTACCCATGCGCGTCGCGGCATCTTGTTGAATATCACTAATCATCAATCTGTTCCTCGTTCAATAAGTGAGCCTAATTCTTCGCCCATCATTAAGCGCATGACTGCGCCTTGTTCAAAAATATTCATCACGCGCATCGGCACGTTATTGTCACGGCACAACACCAACGCAGTGGTGTCCATCACATTAAGGCGTTGCTCCAACGCTTCGTCGTAAGTGAGCCGTGGGTAAAAAATCGCATCCTTCACCTTGGCGGGGTCGGCTGAATACACGCCTTCGACTTTCGTGGCCTTAATCATCAGTTGGGCATTGATTTCAATCGCACGCAAACTGGCGGCTGAATCGGTGGTAAAAAAGGGGTTGCCCGTACCCGCCGCAAAAATGACGACGCGGCCCTTTTCCAAATGCCGCACTGCACGCCTACGGATATAGTCTTCGCAAACTTGGTTAATCTTTAATGCGGACATCACGCGCACTTGCTGACCATGGGATTCCAGCGCATCTTGCATTGCCAAAGCGTTAATCACGGTCGCCAACATGCCCATTTGGTCACTGGTGACACGATCCAAGCCTTCGGATGCTTTTTCTGCGCCGCGCAAGATATTGCCGCCGCCTATCACCAAGCCCACTTGTATGCCGATATCACATAATTCTTTTATTTCTGTGGCGAGCCGATTCACAATGTCGGCGTCGATGCTGCCACCTGCCGCACTCATTAAAGCCTCACCACTTAACTTAAGCAAAATTCTCTGGCAAATCGGTTTAGTCATAGTATTTATCAGGGGGTAGATTACAGGGGTACAGTTGGATTAGCCTTAGCCAAGTCACTACGCATCAGTTGGGGGTGGCCTGTGCAGCCACTGGGCTGCACAGGCACTGCGCTTAATTGCCGCGCACTTGTGCCATTACTTCTTCGGCAAAATTTTCTTCTTTTTTCTCGATGCCTTCACCCACTTCAAAACGGACGAAGCGGACAACTTTGTTGCCTTTAGAAGCAACCAGTTTGTCTACGGTGACTTTGTCGTCTTTAATGAACGGTTGGCCCAATAAAGTGACTTCCGCCAAGAATTTTCTGATTTGTCCAGTGATCATTTTTTCAACGATGTCGGCAGGTTTGCCGCTTTCAGCCGATTGCGCACGGAAAATTTCTTTTTCTTTTTCAATCTTGTCAGCAGGCACTTGTTCTTCTGAAACAAATTGCGGTTTGCTAGCGGCAACGTGCATAGCAAGGTCTTTGCCTAAATCAGGGTCGGCGACCGCCAATTCCACGATAACGCCAATTTTGCTGCCGTGTAAGTAGCAAGCGGTGCCGCCTTCTGGGGTGCTGAAACGCTCAAAACGTCTAACGGTGATGTTTTCGCCCAATTTAGCAATCAAGCCACGGCGAATTTCATCAACAGTCACGCCGTCTTCTAACGGCATCGCCAGCAGTTGTTCTTCGGTTTCAATGTTGTCGGCATTCAACAAGGCATGGGATACGCTGTTGACAAAACCAACGAAATCATCGGCTTTCGCCACGAAATCGGTTTCGCAGTTAATGTCAACTATCGCCACGGCTTTGCCGTCTTCGCTGACCTTAACGCCGATAATGCCTTCGGCGGCAATACGGCCTGATTTTTTGTCGGCTTTAGCCAAACCAGACTTACGCATGTTTTCTATTGCCAATTCCATGTCGCCATTGGCTTCCACCAAGGCTTTTTTGCATTCCATCATGCCGGAGCCGGTTCTTTCGCGCAACTCTTTAACCTGGCTTGCGCTAATATTAATACTCATACTTTATATTTCCTAAATGGTGTCGTCACTGTAAAAACGCCCCCGTGAGGAGGCGTTTTTTGGCCTAAATATTTAAGTGCTTAGCACACAAGCATTTTGAATGTTACGTTATTCTGCATCTGCGGCAACGGCTTCTTCAACAAAATCATCAGATTTTGCTGACATACCCAAACTCGCTGACTTAGCTTCCAACACGGCGGCTGAAACGCTTTCGCAGTACAGTTTTACGGCACGGATGGAGTCGTCGTTGCCAGGAATAATGTAATCAATTTTTTCAGGTGAGTTGTTGGAATCCACCACGCCGACCACAGGGATGCCCAATTTTCTGGCTTCGCTGATGGCATTTTTTTCATAGCCGACATCCAATACAAAAATGACATCAGGCACGCCTTTCATGTCTTTGATACCGCCCAGACTCCGTTCCAGTTTTTCCAGCTCGCGTTCCATACCCAAGGCTTCTTTTTTGCCGAAACGTTGGTATAAAGTGCCGTCAGCTTTCATGGCTTCCAGTTCTTTTAAACGGTTGATTGATTTTTTGATGGTTTTGAAGTTGGTCATCATACCGCCTAACCAGCGGTGGTTGACATAAGGCATACCACAACGCTTGGCTTCTTCAGCAACGACTTTACGCGCCGCTTTTTTGGTGCCAACAAACAAGATAGTGCCTTTGTTGGCGGTCATTTGACCCAGATAGTTCATGGCGTCGTTAAACATCGGAAGCGTTTTTTCCAAATCGATGATATGGATTTTGTTACGCGCCCCAAACAAATATGTTGCCATTTTGGGGTTCCAGTAACGGGTTTGGTGGCCAAAATGGACACCCGCTTCAAGCATTTGACGCATAGATACTGCTGACATGTATTCTCCTAAGATTAAAAATGGGCCTGTTGGCCCTGTTTGGGTTAAGCCTCCGCTTATCCCGATTGCTAACTGGCCCTAAAGCCAGCACCCTAGCAAACGTGACGATAGGCGTGAGTATTTTTTACAAAAATGAACTTATCTTTATACCATAATTAACTTACCGCAACAAGCAAACCTCTGTTAAAATCGCGCTTTTGTGGCTGTAGCCTAAGCCCGCGCCGCACTTGCTATTGCCCTAACCTTTTCGCCTTAAACCTTTAGCCTTAATCTTGCCCATGAGCATCATCATAAAAACCCCCAATGAAATTGACAAAATGCGTATCGCCGGCAAGCTGGCGGCTGATGTTCTGGACATGATCGCCCCTTATGTCGTGCCGGGTGTCACGACGGAAAAACTAGACCAAATCTGCCACGATTTCATTGTCCATATCCAAGATGCCATTCCGGCGCCGCTGAATTACCACGGATTCCCCAAATCCATCTGCACCTCGGTCAACCACACCGTATGCCACGGCATTCCTAGCGACAAAAAGCTCAAATCGGGGGACATCGTCAACGTCGATATTACCGTGATAAAAAACGACTATCATGGCGACACCAGTAAAATGTTCTGTGTCGGCGATGTCAGCCCGCACGCCAAACGGCTAGTCAAAATAACCCAAGAGGCCCTGTTTTTGGGCATCCAACAAGTCCGCCACGGGGCCACTTTAGGCGACATAGGCCACGCCATCCAAAAACACGCCGAAAGCAACCGTTATTCGGTGGTCAGGGATTTTT
>JABFST010000432.1 GCA_013140465.1 Methylococcaceae bacterium | reverse complement strand
TCTCCCTTAGGAGGGTGTCGTAAAAGGTCGGTTGTTCACCATGTAATGAAGCATAACATTCTGATTTTGTTGGGTTACGCTTCGCTAACCCAACCTACATACAGGCTTTTACGACACCCTCCTTAGGGAGAGGGCTGGGGAGAGGGGGTATATAAAACACTCAACCCACATCCCAACCTTCTACCTAAAATGGTGCAAGTTACCGTATATTTATGTCATGCCAGTTACATTTTGGCGCATGGCATAACTGTTTAACCACTTGCTTGCCTAGTGATGGCGGTAATGACCAACAACTTACGCACTTAATGACAAAAACATAGCAACTTATAAGCCAGTCTTGCTTATCCACCCATCATCGCTTGCTGTTTGGCGGTGTTTTCAGGGCGCAAATAATCAAAAGCTATGGCACGGTAATAGCCCCCTTCCACCCAATCAAACCCAGCAGTTCTGGCACATACATCCGCCTTTTTCTCATCAATTTGTTGCAACAAGGTTTTCCCTCCCACTTTGGCAACGTGCTGTTGCAAAAGTTGCAAGGCGTTGTCATCCTGCGCCCTGTGTTCCAAATGGCGTGCCGACAAAGTTAAATAATCGGGGGCAATTTGGCTGATTAAGTCATCAGTGGCAGAACCTGGGGCAAAATATTCCAGCTTTAAGGCAATTTGATAACCACGCCGACGGTAATTGTCCAAACCCACCATCAGCTCTCGATAAAAACGCGCATATTGGCTGTTGGCAGTCAGTGTGATGACCACATTTTTAGTCTGCAAGCCGCATTGAATGATGACTTCTTCAAAATACGCACCATGATCTTGCTTAATGCCCAAAATGTGCCTAGGGTCTACATCCAAAAACAACACGCCCTGCAAATGCGCCAAGGTCAGGTAATTAAGCATGTGCACGGTACGGCATAAGCGGTCGAAGTTGATAATAGACTCAAATTCGGCAGCTGGCGCACGGTTAGCCAGCAAGTTTTCAATCTGGCTGGCGCACAGCTGTTGCGGCTTGCCAGGCGCGACTGTAATTTGCGCAATATGTCCAACTATGCTGGTGGGTTTTAGCGTTTGCCGGATAGGCGTAAAAAAACTGTCGATGCGCAAATGCCCAAACATGCCGCTGACTTTACCGTCTTCAAGGCTAAACGGGCGAAAACTGGAGCCGTGTTCGCGCCCCAAACGATCATTAAAATAGTCCACTAAACTTTGTAACGGCATGATTTTCCTCCGATGCCCTCTTGCTGTTCTTAACTGTAACCACCGAAAAAAAATGCGGGCTATAGGCCCGCAACAAAAACATCCGTGTACTCAGGAGACAAAAAAACTAGCGTGTGTATGGATCTTGCCCAAAGCGTGTCGTGGGCCAAACTAGGTCTTAACATGCTGCGGCTCGCCTAAAGGCCAACACAGAATGCGGTGGGCTGTGATAGATGTTTACGCAGGTCGGCCAAGCAGGCCTAGTGCGCTTAGGTAACAGCTTAATGCAGTTAATATGCTTAATAAAACGATATTAAAAGATATGTATATCTTAATTATAGTAGAAAATTTAAATACGGGAGTGCCGGAGTGACAGGCTTTGAGACACTTAGGTACAACGATGAGAGTCCTGCATGGGAACGAGAAAAAATGAATAGTGAAACTGTAGAGACGTGATTTATCGCGTCTCCAAGAGCATCACAATTGCTGACGGAAAAATAAATATTATAGACGCGATAAATCCAGACACGGTAAATCCAGACGCGATAAATCCAGACGCGATAAATCGCGTCTCTACGGTGTTCGTTGCCAAACCCTGGGCTGATCCTTATACACCAGTATTCAAGTTATCCGTCATACCCGCTGGGAAACGGTCTACAACCCAGCGGCTTTAGATGTTTTACGCTAAAGAGGGTACAGCCAAGGCTTCTGGACCATCGACAATCGCTGCTAAGATCGCGGCTCTTGCTTCTGAGCCCAGACTTATCCGGTCTTTGCCCGCGACTTTTATCAGCGGCAAAAAATTCACGCTGACGTCAATGTGATCCATGCGCAAAATGTTCAGCAAATGTGGGAGAAAAGCATCGTCACCTATAAACGGGGCGTGCAGGGCGGCGGGGCCTTGGTATTGCAAGGCGACGGGTTGTACGGGGGCGTGGGTGAGTAAGGCGGGTTGTAATAACGAGGTGTGAAAGCCCAGCACGTCTTGTCCGTTAGTGGTGGTGCCTTCGGGAAACACGATGACGGTGCTTTGTTGTTTTAATGCCCAAAGCATTTGTTCGGCGGTGGCTTTTATTTGCCGTTTGTCGCCTCTACGGATAAAAATGGTGCCGCCTTGGCGGGCCAAATAGCCAATCACGGGCCAGCCTAAGATGTCACTTTTGGCGACAAAATAGGCTGGCAAAAACCGACCTATCACTACGATGTCCATCCAAGAAATATGGTTGCTGACTAGCAAAGCACCTGCTTTAGGCGGTTCGCCTGTCAGCGTTACGGTAAGCCTGAGGATACTGCTAAACAGCCGTAACCAATGCAGTTTAAGCGCATCGCGTTGGCGTTTGGCGCGTTGGGCTGATAGGGCTAGGGCTAGCGCCGGAAACACCAATCCTGCCAACAGCAAGCCGTAGCCAAACAACAGTACGATCTGGCTCAACTTATAATATAGCCGCATGTTGAAGCTCAGTGCTGGTTTGGTAATCACGCATATAGTGTTTGCTGTAGCGGTCTTTTAATTGGTCTAACGGTAACAACACAAATAAATCCATGCAGTTAAAGTCTTTATCCCAATACGGTTCACCGCAAATCAGCGCACCAAAACGCAAATAGGCTTTTAATAACGGGGGGATGCCTGATTCGTCGCGCAAACAACGCAATTCTTGGGGAACTGGGATGGTAGGGGTAACTTGTAAGGCGGCAGGGGCCAAGTTTTTGTCATCTAGCATCCGGTACACAGCATCTACGGCAAAACCGCTAGGGCCGGGGGTGATGCTGGCGCAGCCTAATAAATAGTTGTAGCCGCCTTCTAAGGCATATTGCACAAGTGCCGACCACAAAGTCGTCAATACCGCACCGCCACGGTATTCGGGGTCTACACAAGTTCTGCCCACTTCTAAGAAACGTCCGGGCATGGCTAAGATGCGATCCATGTTAAATTCATCTTGCGAATAAAAGCGGCCTAAGCGTTGCGCTTGGTATTGGTTAAGCAAACGGGTGTAGCCGACTATTTTTTGATTGACGTTGTCATACACCACCAAGTGCTCGCAGTAACTGTCCACGTCATCATAATCCAAACCTTCGGCTGCGGTTTTAAGCTTGGCCCCCATTTCTTTGGCAAAAACCCGATAGCGCAAGGCTTGGGCTTCTTTAATTAAGGTGTCGGTAGTCGCCATAAAACATTCAAGTTTTTTGGCGGGTTTGCTGGCGAGGTCCGCATTGGTGTTGTTCATAACGATCCATAAGGCTGTAATAAAAGTCTGGATACATTAATCAAGCAAGATGTCGGTTTCGTGTCGGATTGATGACGCAAGCATGACGCGATGGTTAAATTTTGATGACAGGGCGGGGGTTGCAATACGGCTCTTAAAGAATTTTTCTTGGGCTTTGGCAGCTATCGTATATCGGTGTAATAT
>JABFST010000026.1 GCA_013140465.1 Methylococcaceae bacterium | reverse complement strand
TGATAACGCACACCTGGCAAATCCTTTACACGACCACCCCTAATCAGAACGACAGAGTGTTCTTGAAGATTATGACCTTCACCACCAATATAACTACTGACTTCAGCCCCGTTAGTCAACCTGACCCTAGCAACTTTACGCAAGGCCGAGTTCGGTTTTTTAGGTGTAGTTGTATAAACGCGCGTACACACCCCTCTACGCTGAGGACATGCTTCCAATGCCGGAACATTGCTTTTTTCTATTTTTTTAGCGCGCGGCTTACGAACTAATTGGTTGATCGTGGCCATATCTTTGTTTACTCCGATATACAAATAATTGTCAGATAATTAAATAACCAATCAGCACTTGTGCCGACTGGTTAAATGTTTCTTGACCTGACCCAAGCACAATGGCTTATGTGAGCAGAGCATAATACTGGTTATTACTCATCAGGTCAAGGCGAATTTTATAAGCCCTAAAAATTAAACATTCAATGCTTGCTTTAGTGCCTCTTCCACATCTACAGCATCATCAATAATGGCGTTTTCACTTTCCACTGGCTGATGCAAAGCAGACCTGTTTTTTCGGTTTTCGTGGTAAGCCAATCCTGTTCCTGCTGGAATCAAACGGCCTACAATTACATTTTCCTTCAAGCCTTGCAAACCGTCACTTAAACCGCGTACCGCCGCGTCGGTCAATACGCGGGTAGTTTCTTGGAAAGAGGCCGCAGAAATAAATGACTCTGTTGCCAACGACGCTTTCGTGATGCCCAGCAAGATAGATTCATAGCTGGCTGGAATCTTACCTTCACTTTCCATCTTGTCGTTTTCTACGCGCATTGCGGCACGTTCAACTTGTTCGCCTTTTACAAAGCTAGTATCGCCAGCCGCTGTAATTTCGACTTTCCTCAACATTTGACGAATGATGGCTTCAATATGCTTATCGTTAATTTTTACACCTTGCAAACGATAAACATCTTGAATTTCTTTAACCAAGTAATTGGCTAGCTCTTCAATGCCTCTTAGGCGCAGTATGTCGTGTGGTGTCAATTCACCTTCCGCGATAGTTTCGCCTTTTTCAACATATTCACCTTCAAATACAGTGATATGACGCCATTTAGGGATCAAGGTCTCTATTTGCTCACCCGCCGCATCGGTAATAATGACGCGCTGCTTGCCTTTGGTTTCTTTGCCAAAAGAAATCGTGCCGCTGGTTTCCGCCAGTATTGCCGGATCTTTAGTCTTACGCGCCTCAAACAAATCGGCAACCCTAGGTAAACCACCGGTAATGTCGCGCGTTTTACTGGATTCCTGTGGAATCCTTGCCAACACGTCACCGACTTTTACTTCGCCACCGTCTTTGATACCCGCGATAGCACCAGCGGGTAAAAAGTATTGCGCAGGGATTTCAGTGCCCGGCAAATAAATAGTCTGGCCTTGTGCATCCACCAACTTAACCATTGGGCGTAATTCTTTACCTGCGGAGCCACGTTGTTTTGGATCCGTGACCACCAATGAGCTTAAGCCTGTGACTTCGTCCGATTGCTTTTGTACCGTCACACCATCAACAAAGTGAATCAACTCTACAACCCCGTCCACTTCGGTAATAACCGGATGCGTGTGCGGATCCCAGGTGACGATAATATCGCCTGAGTTAATTCTTGAACCTTCTTGCACGGACAAAACTGCGCCATAAGGGATTTTATAACGCTCGCGTTCACGACCGTAATCATCAACCACGCCCACCTCACCTGAACGGGAAACCGCAACCAAGTTACCTTCGCGGTTTACCACTGACTTCAAGTTGTTCAGCCTGACCGTACCCGCAGACTTGACTTGTACGTTGCTGATAGCAGCCGACCGAGAAGCAGCACCACCAATATGGAAAGTACGCATCGTCAGCTGTGTGCCTGGCTCACCAATGGATTGCGCAGCAATTACCCCTACGGCCTCGCCTATGTTGACTAAATGCCCACGGCCTAAGTCACGTCCATAGCAAGCCGCACAAACACCATGTCTGTTTTCACAAGTGATGATTGAGCGCACGATAACTTGGTCTATGCTTTGCTCTTCGAGTATCGATACCCAATGCTCATCCAATAAAGTCTTGGCAGGGACAATAATTTTTTCACCTGCGGCATCCATGATGTCATGCACAGCAACACGGCCTAATACCCGTTCAGACAACGGCTCAACCACATCACCGCCTTCAATGATAGGGGTCATGATTAAGCCATTTGTCGTACCGCAGTCTTTACCCGTAATCACCAAATCTTGGGCAACGTCAACCAAACGACGCGTCAGATAACCGGAGTTAGCGGTTTTTAATGCCGTATCCGCCAAACCTTTACGCGCACCGTGGGTGGAAATAAAGTATTGCAATACGTCCAAACCTTCCCTAAAGTTTGCCGTAATAGGCGTTTCGATAATCGAACCGTCTGGTTTTGCCATCAAGCCGCGCATACCCGCCAACTGGCGTATTTGTGCAGCAGAACCCCTAGCACCGGACTCCGCCATCATAAAGATAGAGTTAAAAGATTTCTGCTTAACCGTTTTCCCTTCGGCATCAATTACAGATTCTTCACCCAAGCCGTCCATCATCACTTTTGCAACTTGGTCGTTAGCATGGGACCAAATGTCAACGACTTTGTTGTAACGTTCACCATCTGTTACCAAACCGGAAGCATATTGGCTTTGAATTTCACTGACTTCCATATCTGCCGCTTTAATAATATCGACTTTTTTGGCAGGTATCGCCATGTCTTCAATACCAAAAGACACCCCAGAAATAGTCGCATACCTAAAGCCCAAATACATCAGCTGGTCGGCCAAGATGACCGTGTCTTTATTGCCTAAATAACGGTAGCTATAATTAATCAGACGGGATATGTTCTTTTTGGTCATGTCGCAGTTGACCAATTCATAAGGCATACGCGTAGGCACAACCTCCCAAATTAAAGCACGGCCCACTGTTGTTTTAACCCGATGAGTCTTATCAACTAAGTTGCCTTGGTCGTCCGGCACTTTTTCAGTGATCCGCAACTGGATCTTGGATTGCAGTTCCACTGATTTAGCCATCAGTGCCTTATGTATTTCACCGACGCTGCCAAAAATACTGCCGTCACCTTTAGCATTGATTTTTTCGCGGCTGATATAGTACAGCCCCAAAACCACGTCTTGCGATGGGTTGATAACAGGTTCGCCGTTGGCTGGTGACAATATGTTATTGGTCGCCATCATCAAGGTTCTGGCTTCCAATTGCGCTTCTATTGACAAAGGAATGTGCACAGCCATTTGGTCGCCGTCAAAGTCGGCGTTAAATGCGCTACATACCAATGGATGCAACTGGATGGCCTTACCTTCAATCAAGGTAGG
Source organism: Methylococcaceae bacterium (assembly GCA_013140465.1). Taxonomy (GTDB): domain Bacteria; phylum Pseudomonadota; class Gammaproteobacteria; order Methylococcales; family Methylomonadaceae; genus Methylobacter_C. The sequence goes on along the minus strand of JABFST010000026.1, from coordinate 10,027 downwards.
CTCAAACGCTTGAATACCCAAACGGTGTAATGTTGGTGCGCGGTTTAGAAGAATCGGATGTTCGCGGATTACTTCTTCCAAAATATCCCAAACCTCTGCCCCTTCCCTTTCAACCATTTTCTTGGCGGCTTTAATTGTTGTCGCCAAACCACGGAATTGTAATTTGCTAAAAATAAACGGCTTAAATAATTCTAAGGCCATTTTTTTAGGCAGACCGCACTGGTGTAGACGTAAAGTTGGACCTACCACGATCACCGAACGACCGGAATAATCGACACGCTTGCCTAACAAGTTTTGTCTAAATCGGCCTTGCTTGCCTTTAATCATATCGGCCAATGATTTTAAAGGCCGTCTGTTAGTGCCGGTAATAGCCCGTCCACGACGACCGTTATCTAACAGCGCATCCACAGACTCTTGCAACATGCGTTTTTCATTGCGCACGATAATGTCAGGCGCATTCAAATCCAACAAACGGTTTAGACGGTTGTTTCTGTTGATGACACGACGATAAAGGTCATTCAAATCAGAGGTTGCAAAGCGACCACCATCCAAAGGCACCAATGGGCGCAGTTCCGGCGGCAACACGGGCAACACTTTTAAAATCATCCATTCAGGGCGATTTTTGGAACTCAACAACGCATCCATCACCTTCAGGCGTTTGGAGTATTTCTTAATTTTGGTTTCTGAGTTGGTGGAGTTGATTTCTTCGCGCAGTATGTCAACTTGCTCTTTTAAGTTGATCGCCTTAAGCAGGTCATAAATGGCTTCAGCACCCATTTTTGCGACAAAATCATCACCATGCAAATCCACTGCATCGAGATACTCGTCATCAGTCAGCAACTGGCCTTTTTCTAAGGGTGTCATGCCTGGATCGAGAATCACAAACGATTCAAAATACAGCACCCGCTCAATTTCGCGCAAAGTCATATCTAACAGCAGCGCTATTCTTGAAGGCAAAGACTTTAAAAACCAGATATGCGCAACTGGGCTGGCTAAATCGATATGCCCCATGCGTTCACGGCGGACTTTTGACAGCGTGACTTCCACGCCGCATTTTTCGCAGATGACACCACGGTGTTTCAAACGTTTGTATTTGCCGCAAAGGCATTCATAATCGCTGACTGGGCCAAAAATTTTGGCACAAAACAACCCATCACGCTCTGGCTTAAAAGTGCGGTAATTTATGGTTTCTGGTTTTTTTACTTCACCATAAGACCAAGAACGTATCATGTCGGGTGAAGCCAAGCCAATACTAATACCGTCAAAGTCATCAGCACGACCTTGGCGTTTTAAGAAATTCATTAAATCTTTCAAGAGCTTATCCTCATTCAGATGACAGCTGCCAATAACCGCATATTAGGCAGGTTGTTGGCGGCTGTTCGTGTTGTCCAGTAAATTGACCGTATTATGAAGGCGGCGGATTAGCGGCTAATCCACCCCTTTATCCCGCCTTCTGTACTCTGAACACTATTCTCGCTGTAATTCTATGTTAACGGCTAAGGAACGAATTTCTTTGATTAACACGTTAAACGACTCTGGCATACCCGCTTCCATTTTGTGGTCGCCATCGACGATGTTTTTATACATGCGTGTACGTCCGGTGACATCGTCAGACTTGACAGTAAGCATTTCTTGTAATGTGTATGCCGCACCATAAGCTTCCAACGCCCAAACTTCCATTTCGCCGAAACGTTGTCCGCCGAACTGGGCTTTACCGCCAAGAGGCTGCTGGGTAACAAGACTGTAAGGGCCTGTTGAACGCGCGTGCATCTTATCGTCCACCAAGTGGTTCAGTTTTAGCATATACATATAGCCAACTGTCACTTCACGCTCAAACGGTTCGCCTGTTAAGCCGTCATAGAGCGTAATCTGCCCATGTTCCGGCAAATCCGCCAACTTAAGCATCATACGAATATCTTCTTCACTGGCACCGTCAAAAACTGGCGTTGCCATCGGCACGCCCGCGACTAAATTGTGCGCCATTTCTAAGATTTCACTGTCGGTAAAGGACTCCAAGTCTTCTTTCCGTCCACTGCAATTGTAGATTTTGTCGAGATATTCCCTAATTGCGGTCACTTTGGCCTTTTCTTGGTCATACTGGGCTTCCAGCATTTTACCAATTTTAATGCCAAGACCTTTGGCGGCCCACCCCAAATGGGTTTCTAGCACCTGACCCACGTTCATACGCGAAGGTACACCTAATGGGTTTAATACAATATCAACAGGGTTTCCGTCAGCGGTATAAGGCATGTCTTCAATCGGCCTAATCATAGAGATTACACCTTTGTTACCATGACGACCCGCCATTTTGTCTCCTGGCTGGATACGGCGCTTGACTGCCAAATACACTTTGACCATTTTCAGTACGCCTGGCGCCAAATCATCACCCATCGTGATTTTTTTGCGCTTGACTTCAAATTTCTCGTCAAAATCTTTTCTTTGTTGTTCAACTTGCGCAGCCACTGTTTCCAGCTGTAGATTAATTTCTTCATCCTTCATCTTAATCTTCAACCATTCGGAATGCCGTAAGCCATCCAAATAGGCCATGCTGATTTCAGTACCCGCTTTGTGTCCGCCTGGGCCTGACATCGCAACCTTACCTACCAACAATTTGGCTACGCGTGCAAAAATATCCTCTTCGAGAATTTTAAGCTGGTCATCCAAATCTTTGCGGTAACGCTTAATTTCGTCTTGTTCAATATCTAAGGCCCGTTTGTCTTTCTTGACGCCATCACGGGTAAAGACTTGCACATCGATAACCGTGCCTTCAATACTGCCGGGTACGCGTAAAGATGTATCCTTAACGTCGGCCGCTTTTTCACCAAAAATGGCACGCAACAGCTTTTCTTCTGGTGTCAGCTGGGTTTCTCCCTTAGGCGTTACCTTACCGACCAGAATATCCCCGCCTTTTACTTCTGCACCTACATAAACGATGCCAGACTCATCTAACTTGGATAAGGCTTCTTCGCTAACGTTAGGAATATCTGCGGTAATTTCTTCTGGGCTGTGCTTGGTATCACGCGCCACACAGGTCTTTTCTTCGATATGAATAGTGGTAAAACGGTCTTCTTTAACGACCCGTTCGGAAACTAAAATAGAGTCCTCGAAGTTATAACCGTTCCACGGCATAAACGCGACCAACATGTTTTGGCCCAAAGCCAACTCACCCATATCGGTAGAAGGCCCATCCGCCAAAATATCGCCGGCATTGACAATATCCCCAGGCTTGACCAGAGGCTTTTGGTTAATACAGGTATTTTGGTTAGAGCGCGTGTATTTGGTCAGGTTGTAAATGTCTACGCCAGGCGCACCGGTTTCAGTTTCGGTATCATTCACGCGCACCACTATCCTAGCCGCATCGACCGCTTCAATACTGCCGCCGCGAGCTGCAACAACGGTAACACCGGAGTCTTTAGCCACTGTCCGTTCCATCCCTGTACCGACCAACGGCTTTTCAGCGCGTAAGGTAGGGACGGCTTGTCGCTGCATGTTTGATCCCATTAACGCGCGGTTAGCGTCGTCATGTTCTAAGAATGGGATAATCGATGCCGCAACCGAGACAATTTGCTTAGATGAAACGTCCATGTACTGCACGGTGTCAGACATCGCCAAAGCAAATTCATCTTTGTGACGGCAAGACACCAAGCCTTCAACCAATCGACCGTTTTCATCCACGGCAACACTGGCTTGGGCAATAACAAACTCGCCCTCCTCAATTGCTGACAAATAATCGACTTGGTCGGTCACGACTCCATCAACCACTTTTCTGTACGGTGTCTCTAAAAAGCCATAGCCATTGGTACGCGCGTACACTGACAGTGAGTTTATCAAGCCGATGTTTGGGCCTTCAGGCGTTTCAATAGGGCAAACACGTCCATAATGGGTTGCGTGTACGTCCCGCACTTCAAAACCCGCACGTTCCCTCGCCAAACCGCCAGGCCCTAATGCCGATACACGGCGTTTGTGGGTCACTTGCGATAAAGGATTGTTTTGATCCATAAACTGTGACAGCTGGCTAGAGCCAAAAAACTCTTTAACCGCTGCTGAAACTGGCTTCGCATTGATGATTTCCTGCGGCATTAAACCTTCGGAATCTGCCAAAGTCAGACGTTCTTTTACCGCACGCTCAACCCTGACCAAACCTACGCGGAATTGGTTTTCTATCATTTCACCAACCGAACGTACACGCCTGTTGCCTAAATGGTCAATGTCATCAACTGTGCCATTGCCATTACGGATGGCAATCAACTCTTTCAACACATCGATGATGTCTTCTTTAGTCAATGTACCCGGCCCAGTGCTATCAGTACGGCCTAAGCGACGGTTAAACTTCATGCGTCCAACAGTCGATAAATCGTAACGTTCGCTGGTAAAAAACAGATTTTGGAATAGGTTTTCTGCTGATTCTTTAGTCGGTGGCTCGCCAGGGCGCATCATCCGATAAATTTCCACCAACGCTTCCAGCGCGTTGGTCGTGGTATCTAAACGCATGGCGTTACTGATGTAAGGCCCGTTGTCCAAATCATTCACGAACAAAGTGTTGATTTCAGTGATACCGCTTTCTATACAGCGTTCAATGAGTGCTGAAGTCAGCTCGTCATTTACGTTGGCGACCAATTCACCTGTTGATTCGTCAATCAAGTTATGGCCCAATATTTTGCCCACCAAATATTCTTTAGGTGCCTCCACTTGGGTTAGGCCGACCTTATTCATTTCCTTGATGTGTTTGGCAGTAATGCGGCGTCCTTCTTCCACAATCACTTGATCGTTGTTCTTAATGTCAAATGCCGCAATCTCACCGCGCATTCTTTCTGGCACGATGTGGAACAGGCATTTTTCAGGGCTAATGGTAAACTTGTTAAACGAGAAGAAAATGTTGATCATTTCCTCGTTATCGTAGCCTAAAGCTCTGAGCAAAATGGTTGCGGGAATTTTTCTACGTCTGTCTATCCGCACATAAACACAATCTTTGTGGTCAAACTCAAAATCTAACCAAGAGCCACGGTAAGGAATAACCCTGGCATTAAACAACAACTTCCCTGATGAATGCGTCTTCCCTTTGTCGTGGTCAAAAAACACGCCAGGCGAACGGTGTAGCTGAGAAACAATAACCCGCTCAGTACCGTTAATGACAAAAGTGCCGTTATCGGTCATCAGCGGCAACTCCCCCATGTAGACTTCTTGCTCACGGATGTCCTTCACCACTTTAGCATTGGCTGCGGCTTCCTTATCATAAATGACCAAACGCACCAATACCCGCAACGGGGCGGCAAATGTCGCACCGCGCTGCTGGCACTCCCTTACATCAAAGGTAGGCTCGCCTAACCGATACTTGACATATTCCAACACCGCATAGCCGGAATGGCTTTCGATAGGAAAAACACTGGAAAATGCGGCATGTAAGCCTATATCTGCACGCTTTTCAGGTTTAACGCCTGACTGCAAAAAGCTCGCATAAGAATTAATCTGAGTTGCCAAAAGATAGGGAACTTCAAGCACCTCGGTGCTTTTCCCAAAGTTATTTCGAATACGCTTTTTTTCGGTAAAAGAGTAGGACATATCGCTTCCAAACCTTTTCGTCATGAATTATTTCTACTGTGTATTTGTTACAAACAGTAAAAGGCCGGGGGCACAAGCCGCCAGCCATACTTTAAGTAGAGACGCCAAACAGCGTCTCTTCAATGGTGTCAAAATTTTATTACTTAATTTCGACAGTAGCGCCCGCTTCTGTAAGCTGCTTTTTGATGTCTTCAGCTTCAGCTTTAGGGATACCTTCTTTCAATACAGTCGGTACGCCTTCAACTGCGTCTTTAGCTTCTTTCAAGCCCAAGCCAGTGATGCCACGGACTGTCTTAATGACGGCAACTTTATTTTCGCCAAACGATGTCAAGATCACATCAAATTCGGTTTGCTCTTCAACAACTGCCGCAACTGCAACAGGTGCCGCAGCTGCAACAGCCGCTGTCACGCCGAATTTTTCTTCCATTGCTGAAATTAAATCAACGATTTCCATAACGGTCATGTTAGAAACCGCTTCAATGATATCGGCTTGTGTAATCGCCATTTCGTATTCCTCTAAAATAATTGGTTTAAACTGGGTGTGTTGTTAAGCGGCTTCTTGCATCTGGTCTTTGAGTGCGGCAATTGTACGAACCAATTTCGCAACAGGTTCTTTCATCACCGACATCAACAAGCTGATACCTTGATTGCGTGTTGGCAAGCTTGCCAAACGTGGCAATTCAGAGGCATCAAATGCTTGTCCGCCAATTGCAACAATCTTAGTAATCAGTTTTTCATGCGTTTTAGCAAAGTCATTAATCAAGCGTCCGGCTGAGCCAGGATCTTCCATTGAAAATGCAATGATTAACGGCCCAACCAGACCTGCTTGCATACATTCAAATTCTGTTCCGGCGACCGCACGTCTTGCCAACGTATTCTTCACCACACGCAAATAAACGCCAGTTTCTCTTGCCGTTTTACGCAATTCAGTCAATTCCGTAACAGTTAAGCCACGGTATTCTGCTACCACAGCAGAATGCGCTTTAGCAGCGTATTGAGCAACTTCTTCCACGACGGCTTTTTTGCCATCTAAATTTAGTGCCACAGCTTAGCTCCGGTATGTTCTGGATTATTCCAGGATTAATAAAACACATCCTGACGGATGCCCCCAACGGCTAGCCACTTAATAGTAAGTGCCATACCATCTGCGCAGGCACATGGTTTTTCAACCATGCGGGTATTAAGTTTGCACTCCTGCGGTCTTTGACGGTTACCGAGAACGGCAACCCAAAGTTTATGCTGACTTAGCCGGCAATGCTGGCTGGATCTAACCAAAGGCCAGGGCCCATTGTTGACGACAAAGTCACTTTTTTAATATAAACGCCTTTGGCGGCTGTTGGCTTTGCCTTACGCAAATCAGCCAATAACGCGTCCAAGTTGCCTTGAATTGAAGCGGCATCGAACTCAACCTTGCCCAAAGTACAGTGGATAATCCCTGACTTGTCTGTGCGGTAACGCACTTGGCCTGATTTTGCATTCTTAACGGCAGTTGCCACGTCGGCGGTCACAGTACCCACTTTAGGGTTAGGCATTAAGCCTCTAGGGCCTAAGATTTGGCCTAACTGACCGACAACCCGCATTGCGTCAGGAGATGCAATCACCACATCAAAATTCATTTCGCCTTTTTTAACCAACTCAGCCAAATCTTCCATGCCTACAATATCAGCACCTGCTGCTGTTGCCGCATCGGCATTAGGGCCTTGGGTAAAAACAGCCACGCGTACTGTCTTGCCAGTACCGTTAGGTAAAACTGTTGCACCACGCACGTTTTGATCGGATTTGCGCGGATCAACACCCAAATTAACACTGACATCAATGGCTTCGGCAAATTTTGTTGAGGCCAATTCTTTTAAGATTTGCACAGCATCTGCAAGTGCATATTGCTTGGATCTGTCAACCTTGCTTTTAACCAATTTCGCTTTTTTTGATAACTTAGCCATTACAGACCCTCCACATTCAAGCCCATGCTACGCGCACTGCCTGCAATTGTTTTAACGGCTGCTTCTAAATTCGCAGCGTTTAAATCTTCCATTTTTGTCTTGGCAATTTCTTCCAATTGCGCCAGCGTTACCGTACCCACTTTTTTAGTGTTAGGATTGCTGCTGCCACTCTTGATGCCGACAGCTTTCTTTAACAGAATAGAGGCTGGCGGTGTTTTAGTAATAAAAGTGAAACTACGGTCGCTGTAAACGGTGATAACCACCGGCAGGGGCAAGCCTTTTTCCACATCTTGAGTTTTCGCGTTAAACGCCTTACAAAACTCCATAATATTGACGCCACGCTGACCCAAAGCAGGACCTACTGGCGGACTCGGATTTGCTTCACCTGCTTTAACTTGCAGCTTGATGTATGCGGTTATTTTTTTTGCCATTATTTACTCCAAATATGGGTACAAGCGCATTTCTGCTCCCCCTAGACACAAAAATCCCTGCCTTATTCAGACAGGGATTCGGTAAAGCATCGAATACGCAAACTGCGTTTTCGGCTATTAGCTTTTTTCAACTTGACCAAAACCCAGCTCAACTGAGGTAGATCGGCCAAATATAAGCACTGAAATTTTTAATTTATTTTTTTCGTAATTAACTTCTTCAACTACGCCATTAAAGTCCTTAAATGGCCCGTCTATGACACGAATTACCTCACCTGCCTCAAACAGTATTTTTGGCCTAGGCTTATTAACGCCTTCTTCGACACGGCTTAAGATGGACATCGCTTCTTTTTCGGAGATCGGCGCAGGACGATCTGAGGTGCCACCGATAAAACCCAACACCCTAGGCACATCCTTCACCAAATGCCAAGTTTCATCAGTCAACTCCATTTGCACCAAGACGTAACCCGGAAAGAATTTTCTTTCACTTTTGCGCTGCTGCCCCATGCGCATTTCTACTATTTCTTCGGTAGGCACCAATATTTTGCCAAAATATTGCTCCAACCCATCACGCTTAATTCTTTCTTCTAAGCCTTGCTTAACTTTGTTTTCAAAATTTGAATAAGCGTGGACTACATACCAGCGTAAAGCCATTAGCCTACCCACCCTGACCTGTTAAGAGGCGCACACCCCAAAACAGAAACATATCCAGCAACCAAAGAATCAGACCAACAATAAAAACCATCGCAAACACCAACAAGGTGGTGCGTACAGTTTCATCACGCGTAGGCCAAACAACTTTTCTAACTTCCTGCCTAGACTCTAAAATAAAGCCCCAAACAGAACGCCCAATACCTGTTGTTGACAAAAGACCGACAGAAATTGAAACAATGACAAGCAGACCAAGAACCCTATAGAGTAGGCCCACTTCTTTGACGAAGGAATGGTCTGTCGAAAAATAATAAAATCCGACCACCCCAGCAACCACTAACACCACAGAAAAAACTTGCTTGACTATATCAGCAACCGATGCGGCTGGCTCTGCTTGAGTATCCATATATTAGTTATTATTATAATTGAAAAATCGATTAGCTTTATCTGAGTGGCAGGCCAGGAGGGGCTCGAACCCCCAACCAGCGGTTTTGGAGACCGCCATTCTACCAATTGAACTACTGACCTATTCAGACAAAACTTTAAAGAACTTACTATGATATACTAATTAAAAGTATTATTCAATAATTGATGCAACAACACCCGCACCGACGGTACGACCACCTTCACGGATTGCAAAACGTAAGCCGTCTTCCATCGCAATCGGCGAAATCAACTTGACCTTGACGGAAATGTTGTCGCCAGGCATGACCATTTCCACGCCTTCTGGCAAGGATACTGCACCGGTCACGTCCGTAGTACGGAAGTAGAACTGTGGGCGGTAGCCATCAAAGAATGGCGTGTGACGACCACCTTCTTCTTTTGACAGGATGTATATTTCTGCGTTGAAGTGCGCATGTGGCTTGATGGTGTTTTTGTGCGCCAATACTTGACCGCGCTCTACATCATCACGTTTTGTGCCACGCAACAACAAGCCTACGTTGTCGCCCGCTTCGCCTTGGTCCAGCAATTTGCGGAACATTTCAACCCCTGTGACGGTAGTTGCCACGGTTGGGCGGATGCCGACGATTTCTACTTCTTGACCGACTTTAATCACGCCACGTTCGATACGGCCTGTCACTACGGTGCCACGGCCTGAGATTGAGAACACGTCTTCGATGGGCATCAGGAAAGAGCCGTCTACGGCGCGTTCTGGCAATGGGATGTAGCTGTCCAATGCTTCAACCAGTTTTACGACGGAAGGCATACCGATTTCGCTTTCGTCGCCTTGCAAGGCCAACAAGGCCGAGCCTTTGATGATCGGCGTGTCGTCACCCGGAAATTCGTACATGTCGAGCAGTTCGCGCAATTCCATTTCAACAAGTTCGATCAGCTCTTCGTCGTCAACCATGTCGGCTTTGTTCAGGAACACAACGACATAAGGCACGCCAACCTGTCTTGACAACAGGATGTGTTCGCGCGTTTGTGGCATCGGGCCGTCAGCTGCTG
>JABFST010000463.1 GCA_013140465.1 Methylococcaceae bacterium | reverse complement strand
CAGAGTTTATGTGCCAATCCGTCGTATCGGTGACTTGGGTTGCCAAGCTGCTGTTTGCCAAAGCATGATCCAAGTAGCCAGTCTGACCATCAAACACATAAGAATAAGCCCCTACCCCGGCAAAGTGTTTGACTAAGTTGGTGTAATCGTCAACAGTGTTTGCGGTATCGTCCGGGCCGTTTTCTATGGCTTTAATCGGGTCTTCTTTCGCGTAACTGTTCAAGTCGCCAATAATCAGATAATCGGGGTCGCCGCTGTTGGTCGGATCGCTTTGTAACCAGTCGGTCATTGCCATCGCTGCATTTTTACGCGTCAGGTTACAATTGCCTTGACCATCCAACGCATCGGGATCTGCCACATCGTTACAATCCGAACCCTTTGATTTTAGATGATTGACGGCAACCGTAAACTTTTCACCCGTCGCGGTTTCGGCAAAAGTTTGTGCCAAGGTTGGGCGGTTTTTAGTGTCGATAAAGCGCACGTCTTCGGCAGTTGTCAACACCGCATGACTACCCACAGGCGATACTGTTGTGGATTTATACAACAAGCCCACTTTAATCGCATCGCCGCCTATCGTGCCGGTGTTGATGTACGCATAAGGCCCGCAACCGACCGTGGCGTTTGCCGCGCCCACCAATGATGATAACGACGCAGTGGCGTTGTTCTCAATTTCCATCAAGCCGACAATATCAGCATTAAGGCCACACAAAGCCGCCGCCGCTTTTGCAGTTTGGCGAGCCAATTCATCTGCCGAATCCGCACCCCGACAATCTTGATCGGCACTAGGGCCACACGGGCCGCTGGTGCTGCTAGACGTGGTATCTAAGGTGGTGAAATAGTTCAAGACATTGAAGCTGGCAACTTTCAGCGTACCACCCACTTGCGGGGCAACCGTTTTGCGCGGATTTGCCGAAGTAAAGTTGTAATCAACCAAGGCTTCAACTGGACGGATACGCCAAGCGTCCGTGCCTGACTGTCCGGCAAATGACCAATGCAGCACGCCTGTCAGCTGATTGATGCTATCACCGCCACGGAAACGGTTAGTGATGCTCAAGCCACCTGTTGGGTACGGCAAAGGCAAGCCACTGGTCAGCGCGTAATTCTGGCTATTATTGCCATCGTCCAAAATAATCCGGCGTTTTGCCAAGCTGATGAGATGGTTGGTGTAAGCGGCTACGCCAGGTGCAGTTACGGCACTAAAGGTAGGGATACGACCACCTTGGCTAAGTGTCAGTTGACCATAGCGTTCCAATTGGAAATACTCGGCAATACTTAAGGTCGCCGGAAAACGCACCAACATCCCTTCATATTTCTCGAAATAGGCATTGATCGCGGTGGTTGCGGTCGTCAGATTACCGTTTGGAACACCCGGCACGGGTAGCGTAAGCGGGGCTGCGGTTGGTATGGCTTGATTGCTGGCACACACAAATGCGCTAGTCAGCGTGCCGAGTTGGGTCATGTCGAAAAACTCTGCTGGCGTTCCTGTTACCCGCACCCTATCACCGACATTGACGGCGGCTAAGGGCGTAGTCCCTTCAAACACGAACACACCTTCAGAGGTCGCCGCACTGCCATCCGCATCGGCATCTTCTTCTTGCACAAAATAACCGCGTAGTGAATTGGCACTAGTGCCTTGATAATCGCCGACCACAATACCTTCGATCGTCGTACCTGCTACGCCCGCCAGCGGTGAGTTGGTACCGCTACCTTGCAGCGCCGAAATTTTGATGGCGGATGTGCCGCAACCGCTATCGTCGTTAATAATAGTCGCCAAGCCTTGTCCATCCGCCACGGTCGCACCGCTGACCGCTGACACCGCTACTGTGAAGGCTTCATTGGCTTCAAAATCAACATCGCCATTCACGGCAACGCTAAAGGTATAAGTTGAGTTACCTGCTGCGATGGTTTGCCCTGCCAAAGCTTTGCTGAGGTAATCACCGCTGGCGGTAGTCGCCGTGCCATTTACCGTGGCAATGTCAAAACTCACCCCACCCGCATCAGCCGGGGCAGACAGTGCTACCGTGAAAACGTAGTTGGTAACACCATTATTGCCTTCGTTTTGCGAGACATCATTAATAGTCAAACTCGGTAAAACCGGGGCATCGTTGTCGGTAATGGCAATATTTTGGCTGCTAGTTGCACCGACAGAAATGCCAGCTGATGGATTGCTAAGAGTGACAGTGGCGGTTTCTGCACCTTCCAGATCAGCATCATCGGCAATCGTAAAGGTAACAGAACCTGTCGTGCTGCCACTAGGAATGGTGATGGTGGTGTTGCTGAGCGCGTAGTCGGTTGCGGTAATGCCCGTGCCGGACACCGCCACGTTGAGGGTTTGGTCGCTAGACACCGCAGCAGAGGCCGTTGCCGTCAGCGTAATCACAGTTTGTCCCGCTTCTGTACCTGTCGTTGCGCTTACCGATAGGTTTACGGTTGGCGTTGCCGCCGAGCAACTGGCGGTATGGCTGCCCAAACCGCTAAAAGTATCTATCGCAGAACCTGTCCATTCCGTTGCCGGATCAAATGCGTTAGCGCCATTGGTGTCGCCCGCACACACTGAACTCTTGCGGGCGATGGTATTGTCTTGCGTGCTAGCAAGACCCGTACCCCATTCAGCACCCGGATCAAGGCCAATTTGACCAATGATGTCTTTCGTTACCCCGCCGCAAGTCAATTCGATAGCATCGTCGCCATTAAACCAAGCCGTGCCAGAGGTCGTGCCGTTGGCAACACTTAACAACGCCGCCGAACTGCTCGGATTGGCTAACACATAAACCCCGCCCGCAGGGATAGTGCCGCTAGCAAAAGTGTGGGTTAATCCGGGAGTAATCCCGCCGTTAAAATACATTTTTACTTGGCAACCCGCTAAATTGAGGCTGCCTGGGTCGGGGTTATAAATCTCCAAGGCTTTGCTATTGCTAGAGCCTTCGACGTATTCGGAGAAAAAGGGATCAGCCATTGCTTGTGTGCCAATAACAGACAGCGACGCTAACAGCAGCTTAGGGAAAAAGCCTTGGAGCGATACCGCCAAAGCCAGTGGATGTCGTTTAAATAAGTGATTTTCAGCCATGATAGATCCTGTTTATAGTTAAGTTTCAGGAGGGTCTACACAGCCAAAGTGAGAAAATTTACAACGTCAACTGTGAATATTTCACATTTTATTAAGTTTGCATTGAAATGATATGAAGGTTGTAAGTCAATTCTATGAAATTGAGGGCGCAGCTAGTTACGCGAATGTGGAGACTTCAATTTAAGCCAGAATGGGCTTTAGCCGCGAACACTGAGGCTAGGGCTATTTTGCTAGTGATTTACTAAAGATTTCAATCCACGACGGATATAGACCTATTACCGGGTTGGGCGTGTACCCTGCGCGATCACCTGCGCAAGCCTTAAAAAAGGATTAGTGAGTCACTTTACAACCAATTCTTTTTCTTAAAATACCGCAACAAGCCCACCGCAACGCCTATAAAAAACACCCATAATGCCGGATAACCCCAACGCCATTTTAGTTCGGGCATATACTCAAAATTCATGCCGTAAACTCCGGCGAGAAAAGTCAGCGGGATAAAGATGGACGCAAACACGGTCAACACTTTCATGGTTTCATTCATTT